>JAKSJH010000027.1 GCA_024398315.1 Bacteroidales bacterium | reverse complement strand
GTAGTGGGTAGGAGAATCGAACTCCTATTACAGGAATGAAAATCCTGGGTACTAACCGTTATACGAACCCACCAGACTTGACCTATTCTAGGGCGCTATGCCGAATAGGGTTGCAAATATAGGGATTTTTTTTGGTCCGTCAAAATATATTCAGTCTTTTTGAATTATTTTTTTCAGTGCCGCTCGTGGGGCCTATTCTACATTTTCTTCTTTGTCCCATTCGAAGGAGTAGAGCAGCGACTCTACCTGGCGCAGGTACTGCCTCTTGTCGAACTTGGCCGCATAGACCCAGGCCTCGAGGGTGATGATCTCCTTGCCGTCCTTCGAGTAGAAGGAGTGTGAGACGAAAGGCCCGCCCATGAAGTCGTTCTCGACCTCCCAGAGTCCTCTGGTCTCGACGAATTCCCTGTTCTGGTATTTCAGGAAGCGCACTCCCGGGAGGACGTACTTGCTGGTCGTCATCCAGGTGTTGTCGAACATTCCGGGCACGTTCTCCTTCAGGACGGCGTTGCGTCTTTCGATAATCTTCTCCATCGTGAACGGATCGCTGTCCTCCGCAGGGGTCCTGTAGACGAATATTCCCTGGATCGAGTGCTGCTTCTCGTCCGCTATCCAGATGAAGTTGTCGGTGGCTTTCTTCAGATCGTAGCCCACCGGGCAGTGGACCTTTCCGCCCAGCATCTTGTCCACGGCTTCAGCCAGCTTGCCTTCTTCGTAGAGAAGGGTGTTGGCGATGACCCTGTTCCTTTCCGCCTGTTCGATGGCTTCGGCGATCGTGAGTCCGTCCTTGGCAAGAAGTGCGGATGCTGACTCCGTGCTTTTAGCATTGACCTCGATCACGCACTGCGGATGTGACCAGACATCGTTGTGGTAGATGGTCTCTTCTTTTCCGGATTCCGGGTCGATGTTGAAGATCACGATGTTCCTGTGGTACTTGAATATGTCCCCGAAGGCGCCGGAGGCGACGTTCACCAGCGAGTAGAGCGGCTCGCGCTGAGGCAGGTATTCGCAGTCTCTGGCGAGAAGACCTCTGACGTCGTTGCCGAGGGTTCCGTCCCAGGCGTCCTTGTCAATCACAATGATGACTTCGCCGGCCTTTCCGGAGGCGTTCGGAAGAAGAGTCTTACCGCCGTTGTTGCACGAAACCAGGCAGAGGACGGCTGCCGCCAATGTGATGATTCTTTTGAAAGTAAGCATTGTTCTCTCGTTTTGTTTTTGCAAAGATACAACACTTTTCGCTCATATCTTAAAAAAACGCCCTTGCGAAATCTCTCGCACGGGCGTCCTAAATGTTTGAGGATCAGTGCTGTCGTCTGAAAGAGTCTCTTTTCGCTACCGGATGAGCCTGTGAATGTCGTTGCCGAACGCCAGGAACATCAGCATCAGCAGGAGGGCCATCCCGATGAGCTGGGCGACGATCAGGAACTTGTCGCTCGGCTTGCGTCCTGTCAGCATCTCATAGAGCACGAAGACTATGTGCCCTCCGTCCAGACCGGGGATGGGAAGAAGGTTCATCACTCCGAGCATGATAGAAAGAAGGGCGAGAATCTGGCAGAAGCTGTACCAGTCCCAGACCGACGGGAACACCTGTCCGATGGCGATGAAGCTGCCCACGGACTTGTAGGCTTCCGTCTTTGGGGTCGCCACCAGCTTGAGGTCCTTCAGGTAGCCTCCGATGGTGCTGAAAGTGAGCTTGAAACCTTCAGGAACCGCCTGGATCAGTGAATATTCCATTGTGTGGACCGGAGGCATCTGCATGAATATGCCGAGCTTTCCGGCCGTGTCCACCTGCAGGGCGAACTGCATCGTGTCCGAGTCTCTGAGGATCGTTGCGGTGACTTCCTGTCCGGCCTTGGACAGAAGGTAGTCCCTGGAATCCTGGATGAACGGTGTGTCCGTGCTGTCGACACGCATGATCCTGTCGCCTTTGAGGAGGCCGGCTCCGACGTTCGGCGAGGAGGCCATCACTGAATCGACTACGAACGGGACGGCGATGTCGAACATCCCCGGGGTGTCCAGCACGGCTCCGATCATGGAATGGTCGATGTAGATGTCGAGAGTGTCGGTGCCTCTCAGGACGGTTACCTTGTGGACATTCCTGCGGGCCAGGTCGGCCTGGAGCATGCCGAAGTTCTCAGGGACATAGTCGTCCATCTTCAGGATGCGGTCACCGCTCTGGAATCCCATGTCGATTCCCAGTTCGTTGGTGTAGATCTCGGTGGTCGCGGTGTCGTAGAAAGAGATACCCCAGATGGCCATTATCCCGATGTAGGCGATGATGGCGAATATGAAGTTGTAGAGGACGCCGCCGACCATGACCAGAAGCCTCTGCCAGGCCTTCTTGGTGCGGAATTCCCAAGGCTGTGGATCCTGCTTGAGGGTTTCGGTGTCCATCGACTCGTCGACCATTCCGCAGATCTTGCAGTAGCCTCCCAGCGGCAGCCAGCCGATCCCATATTCAGTCTCCCAGTCCTTGGCTCCAGGGAACAGTTTGGAGAACCAGCCGCTCTTGGTGCTGAGCAGCTTGAAGCCTCCTGCGTCGAAGAAGAGGAAGAACTTGTCGACCCTGATTCCGAACATCTTGGCAAAGGTGAAGTGTCCTGCCTCATGGATCAGGATGAGGATGGAGAGGGAGAGTATGACCTGAAGCGCCTTGAACAGAACTACCATTTCCTATGCTTTCTTTGATATGGATTCAACCTTGCCACGGGCGAGCTCCCTGGCTTCCCTGTCTGTTGTGAATATGTCCTCGATGGACGGTTCGCGGATGATTCCGAACTCTTCTATGCATTCGCCGGCGATGTCGGAGATGCCGTAGAAAGGAATTCTGTCCTCCAGGTAGGCTGCGACGGCGATTTCATTGGCCGCATTGAGGACGCATGGGATGTTCCCTCCTCTCTCCATCGACCTGCGGGCGAGTCCGAGAGCCGGGAATTTGTCGATGTCAGGCTCCCAGAACGTGAGCTTTCCGACTGCGGCGAAATCCAGTTTCCTGTTGCTCAGGGAGTGCCTCTCCGGGAAACCGAGGGCGAACTGTATCGGTTCTCTCATGTCCGGGCTGGCAAGCTGGGCGATGACGGCTCCGTCCTCATATTCAACCATGGAATGGACTATCGATTCGGGATGGACGACAACGTTGATCTTGTCCATCGGCATCCCGAACAGCCATTTGGCCTCGATGATCTCGAATCCCTTGTTCATCATCGTGGCTGAGTCAATGGTGATCTTCGCTCCCATCGACCAGTTAGGGTGGTTGAGCGCCGAGTCCTTGGTGGCTGCGGCTATGCTCTCTTTATCCCAGGTCCTGAACGGCCCTCCTGATGCGGTCAGATGGAGTTTCTCGACTTTGTTGCCCTGGGCGCAGAGCAGGCACTGGAATATGGCCGAGTGCTCCGAATCCACAGGGAGGAGGGGCACTCCGTTCTTCTCCGCCAGGCTTGTCACGATGGAACCCGCCGCCACAAGAGTCTCCTTGTTGGCGAGCGCTATGATTTTGTGAGCCTTGATTGCGGCTATCGTGGGGGCGAGCCCGCTGAAACCCACCATGGAGGCGACGACAATGTCGACATCCTCGGCGGCGACCAGGTCGCAGGCTGATTTCATGCCGGCGAACACTTTGGTGTCCGTGCCCTCAAGTGCTTCGTTCAGTTCTTTGTAGTGGTTTTCATCGCTGATCACCACGTTGTTGACATCGAATTCCCTGGCCTGTGAGGCCATCAGTTCCCAGCTGCTCCTGCAGACCAGAAGCTCCACCTCGAACAGATCTCTGTGCTCTCTGACGACATCGAGCGTCTGTCTTCCTATCGATCCGGTGGAACCGAGTATCGCTATCCTTCTTTTTCTTTCCATCAGAAATTTATGAATCTTGCGGGGTCCGCGGCTTCTCCGTTGTTCCAGAGTTCGAGGACGAGACGGCCGTCCCCCGTGCCGTCACCGTCCTTCCCTACAATTCCGATCGGAGTGCCGGCGTTCACTTTGTCGCCGGTCCTGACCAGAATTTTAAGGTTGTGCCTGTAGATCGACACGATGTCTCCTGCGTGCTGGATGTGGATCGTGTAGCCACCTTCCGAGCTCCATCCGTCGGATATCACCGTTCCTTCAAGTATTGACTTGACAAGTGAATTGTCAGGCGCCGTGATTTCAATGCATGGGTGCATGACCTTGTCGAAAGGCTTCGAGACGACGCCTTTTATCGGCGTGAAGAACAGCATGCCTTCTATAGGAAGCGACCTTTTCTCGTTCGAACGGATGTCGAACTTGCTTTCGGCTGTCACTTCCGCCTTGAGGATTGAATCGCTTTTCGCAGCGGCGGCCGGGTCTGTCTCCACTGTCTTCCCGTCAACCCTGCTCTGGAGTATGCTGTCGACTTTCAGCGGCTCTTCTCCGTTGACTATCCTCTTGAGGTTCTCGGAGTAGAGCTCCCATCTGCCGATGACCCTTTCCAGGGAATCCAGCTTGATGACGTTCTGCACGGCCTCGCGTTCGGTCGATGCGTTCGGATAGCCCGGGATGAGAGTCCTGAGCGGAGTCCATGCTATCAGCGCGAAGAACAGGGCTGCCGCTACCACCAGGACGGTGATTCCGGTGACCAGCGCAGTGGTTCCGGTGAACTTCACTGACTTGATGGTCCTGCCGTCGCCGCTGTCCGAGATGGTCAGGCTGTATTTCTTTGTTTCTTGTCTTGGCATATTGAAATTTGACAATAACGGCGTTTTTGATTATATTTGCATTTTATGGACAGAAAGGTTGGCATAGATTATGGACGCAAGCGCGTCGGCGTGGCGGTGAGTGACCCGCTCGGTATCTTCGCTTCCCCTCTGGAGACTGTCCCGGCTGCAAAGATAATAGATTATCTCAAAAGTTATGCACAAAGGGAGTCTGTCACACAGTTCGTGGTGGGGTATCCGGTCAACATGGACAACACTCCTTCCGAAGCTGCGGCCGACGTCGATGTCTTCCTGAAGCAGTTGAAGAAGGCATTCCCGGACACTCCTGTCACCCTTGAGGACGAAAGGTTCACCTCGGTCCTCGCCCACCGGGCGATGATCGACGGAGGGATGAAGGCCAGCGACCGCAGGGACAAGAACTCGGTGGACAAGATCAGCGCCGCCATCATCCTCCAGAGCTGTCTGGACCGTACAAACAGATAAAAGAAACACATGATATGACACTACCAATCTACCTCTACGGATCGGAGGTCCTTAGAAAGGTCGCTGAACCGGCCGATCTCCAGGACCGTGACGGAATTCTCAAGCTGGTCTCCGACATGAAGGAGACCCTCGCCAAGGCTGAGGGCTGCGGACTCGCCGCCCCTCAGGTGGGAGTGAGCAGCAGGGTCCTTATCGTCGACGGCAGGGACATGGCTGACGTGTACCCTTACCTCTCCGATTTCGTCAGAGTGATGATCAATCCGGTTGTGACCGCGGAAAGCGGCAGGAAATGTGAATATTCCGAAGGCTGTCTCAGCATTCCTGGCATCTACTGCGACGTCACCCGTCCTGACAGCGTCACCGTCGAGTACTATGACGAGAATTTCGAGAAAGTCACTGAGACTTTCGACAAGTTCGCCTGCAGGATGGTCCAGCACGAGATGTCCCATCTGGACGGTGACATGTTCGTGGACCATGTGGCCCCTGTCAGAAAGAAGATCATCTCAAGGAAACTGAACGCCATCGCACAGGGCAGGATCTCGGCCAGATATTCGACCAAACTTGTCAAATAGCCCTTTCCATGAGTGCTTTCCACGCCTATGACATCCGCGGAGTCTGGAACGTTGACTTCGACAGAACCACCGCCTACAAGGTGGGATACTTCATCCCGTCCCTTCTGGAAACCGGCAGGGTGCTTGTCGGAATGGACTGCCGCACCTCTTCTCCGGAGATCCACGACAGCCTGATTCAAGGAATATGCGATGCCGGAGCCGATGCCTATGACCTTGGCCTCAGCACTACTCCGATGGTCTACTTCGGAACCGCCCGCTACGGTTTCAAGGCTTCCGTCCAGATCACGGCATCCCACAATCCCAAGGAATATAACGGAATGAAGGTCTCCAGGGAGAACGCTCTTCCTGTCGGACTGGACACAGGACTGGACCTGATAAAGGAATGGATCGAGCAGGACCGTCCGACTCCTGTGGCTGACGAGCGCGGAAAGGTCGTCCCGATGGACATACGCAAGGACTATCTGGAATTCCTCCGTGGCAGCATGGCGGACCTCTCCGGCATCAAGGTGGCTTTCGACCTCTCCAACGGAATGGCCTGCCTCCTTGCGAAGGAACTGTTCGGCGTGGTCCATTCGTACAGATTCGACAGTCTCGACGGCTCTTTCCCTAATCACGAGCCGGATCCATTGATCCACCAGAATGTAGAGCCGCTGGAAGCACTGGTCCGCAGGACTGGCGCCGACGTGGGCGTCATCTATGACGGCGATGCTGACAGGGTCATGTTCGTGGACAATGAAGGCTGCTTCGTGGCCCCCGACCTGATCATCGGACTCATGGGCAGGTACTTCGTGGAAGAACGCAGGGAGAAGGGAACCGTCCTTCAGGACATCCGCAGCTCCAAGTCCGTTGCAGAGTATCTCGAACCTATGGGAATGAAGGTCGAGACATGGAAGGTCGGACGGGCATTCGCCGCCGCAAAGCTCCGTTCCATTGACGGAATATGGGGCGGGGAGCTTGCCGGCCACTACTATCTCCGGGATTTCTTCTATTCGGACAGCGGTATGCTGGCTTCTCTCATCGTGCTGCGCATTGTCGCGTCGCTGAAGAAGGAAGGTGTCTCTCTGGCTGATTTCATCAGGAAGATTTCCCGTTACCGCAGTTCCGGAGAGATCAATTTCCGCATAGAGGACAAGCAGGGGGCGATGGACGCCCTCAAGGAGATGTTCACGTCCGAACAGGCTCCGACTGCTGTCATGGACTTCGACGGCCATCGTGTCGCGTTCCCTGACTGGTGGTTCAATGTGCGTCCTTCCAACACGGAACCTTACCTGCGCTTCATCTGTGAGGCAAGCTCGGAAGACCTTCTGGAAGAGAAGATCGGACGGACACGGAAGATGTTCGCGGAAAAGTTCAATGCAAAATGACACAGAAACAAAGATGAACCATATCAAGACACCAATCAAGACATTAATTACAGCTGCGTCGGTGATGGCGCTGCTCCTGTTGCAGATGCTCATCTCTGCTCCTGCCGGCGCTCAGGACACCATCATCAGGGACAGGCAGCGCACCGCCCTGGTGAACTCTCCGCTTGAACCGGTCAAGTCCCTTGCCCCGAAGGCTTCGATGGCGAAGGACACCATCTCCACCGCCAACCCTTACATCAAGGTCCTTCTTTATTCAGACTACACTTGGAAGTATATCAAGGATCCTTCTTATGTGCAGAACAAGGACATATTCATCGATAATTGGAACAATGAGGCTCCATCTTCCTACCAGTGCCCTCTGGATTCCCTGCCTGATGAGACCGCACTCTGGATAGTTGATTCTTTGAGCGGGTACCGCTGCCCTAACCAGGTGGCGGTGTACTCGAAGTTCGGCTACAGGCACAGGAGGAGGCATCAGGGCGTCGACCTGCCTCTTGACACGGGCAAACCTGTCTACTCCGCTTTTGACGGCAAGGTCAGGTTAGCAAAGTACTACAAAGGCTATGGCAATCTGGTCATCATCCGCCACGAGAACGGCCTTGAGACATTCTATGCCCACCTTTCCAAGATCTATGTTCAGGACAACCAGTGGATAAGCGCCGGCACAATCATCGGCCTGGGAGGCTCCACTGGCCATTCCACAGGCCCTCATCTGCATTTCGAGACGCGCTACCTGGGCTATGCCTTCGATCCTGAATGGCTGATCGACTTCGAGAGCGGGACCCTCAGGCACAGGGTCTTCGTCCTGAAGAAGAAGCATTTCAACGCCAACAGCAGATATGTCCCTGAGAGCGAAGAGGAAGAGCACGACATCGAGGACGGAGACACAAAGGACAAGGAGGAGGCTGCAAGGAAGGCAGAGGAGGAGAGAAAGGCGGCGGAGGCGGTCCAGTACCACACAATCCGTCAGGGAGACACACTCGGCGCACTGGCCGTGAAGTACCACACGTCGGTAAGGACGCTCTGCCGTCTCAACGGCATCAAGGAGACCACAATCCTTCAGTTAGGAAAGAAACTCCGGGTAAAATAGCAGCATTTGAACATCATTAATTTTCATTGATATGAAGACAAAGAACAATCTCAAGGGCATCGCTCTCGTTGCGGCTGCCATGATCTCCGTTCTTCCTTCTTTCGCCCAGACGATCAAGGAACCTCGCGGATCGGACGATTTCAAGATTGGAGTCGCCGGTTTCTCTTACAGGAAATACGACATCGACCAGACTCTGGCTTTCCTCAAGAGCATGGATGTCAAGTATTTCTCCGTCAAGGACTGGTGGCTTCCGCTCAACTCCACCAAGGAGCAGATGGACGTCTTCAAGGCCAAGTGTGCTGAAGCAGGCGTGGAAGGCTACATCCTAGGACCTATCTACATGAACAGCAAGGAGGCAGTTGACAACACCTTCGAATATGTCAAGCGCTACGGCTCGGACATGTTCATCGGCGTGCCGAACTACGAACTGCTTGACTATGTCATCGAGAAGGTCAAGGAAACCGGCATCAGAGTCGCCATCCACACCCACGGCCCTGACGGAGCCGCATTCCCTGACATCCGCACTGTAGTGGAGAAAGTGAAGGACCCGTCTCTTGGAGTCGGCTGCTGCATGGATCTCGGCCACACCTACCGCTCCGGCTACGATGTCGCAAAGGACATCAGGAAGTACGGAAAGTGGATCTATGACATCCACATCAAGGACGAGACAGACGCATCCAAGGCCGGAAAGACCTGGGAGATGGGACGCGGGAAGATCGATTTCGTACAAGTTGTCAAGGCTCTCCGCAAGATCCACTACAAGGGTGTCGTGTCCCTGGAGTTCGAAAAGAACGGTGACAATCCTCATCCGGGTGTCGCCGAGTCGATAGGCTACCTCCGCGGTGTCCTTGACGCAACGGAATAATCTTTTATAGATAATTGCTTTCTGAAGCGGCGGTCCTGGCTAGTCCTGGTCCGCCGCTTCTGTCGCTTCCATCAGACGCCTGACCGGCTTGATGAACCTGAGGAACCTGGAGGCGACCACCCTGATGACTGTGTAGGACGGAATGGCCACGAGCATGCCGACAACGCCCCCGATGTGGCCCGCCATCAGGAGGACAATGAATATCTCCAGAGGTGAAGACTTGATGCTCTTCGAATAGATCATCGGCTGGAACAGGAAATTGTCCACTATCTGGGTGAGCAGGAACACTGCGAGAATGGTCGCCGCCACCGTCCAGACCGAGGCTCCGGCGACTGCTGAACCAGCCCCGAACTTGATGACGGTGCCTGCCACGGTGCCGATCGCGGCGCCGATCCACGGACCCACGTAAGGAATGATGTTCAGGATGCCTGCGATGAAAGCAAGCCCCAGCGCCCCGTTGATCTCAAGGCCTCCGACAAGCCACAGGCCGAGAAAGTTCAGAACCGCCACTCCTGCAACCTCCACGAACAAGCCTGCGAAGTAGCGTGTGAGGAGGGATTCAATCTCTCCGACGGCCACGATGGCCTCATTCTCGATATTCTCTGGAACGATCGCTCCGATTATCTTCCTGAACAGAGACTCGTCCTTGACGAAGAAGAACGAGATGAACACGACTGAGAATATGCCGATACCGATGCTTCCGATCACCGATGCCACGGAACCGACCACGGAGGTCAGCTTGGAGACGTTGAAGGCTTTCCCCACCCAGTCTGCGATTGCATCCTGGATCCGGAACCCTCTTCCCAGGTCGGGGATCCTTTCAATGAGCCACATGTTCGTCTTGTCAAACCATTCCGTCACAGCGTAGCTGTTGAAGCTCATCCCCTGCAGCCGGTCCGTGACATTGCTGAGTATGCCCCCGATGACCGGTATGAGATGGATCAGCGATGTCAGCACGATTGCACACACGAGAATCAGTGAGATGGCTGCAATGAGCCAGTCGGGCATCCTTCTCCCTTTTATGCTGAGCTTTCTCATGCATTTGGACAGCGGCCTGCAGAGGAGCGAGACGACTGCAGCGATGATGATGTAGGTCAAGGCGTTCCTGAAGTACCAGCACATTGCTGCAATCAAAGCGAATGCGGCGGCTTTGAGCACAAGACCGGCCAGTCTTTCTCTGTTTTTCCAATCTTCCATTTCCGTAGGGATTACATTGCCAAAAATAATGAATTTGGATGATAAGGGCAAAATGGTTAATATTGTATTGTGACATTATCGAATTGAAACGGCGATGGAAATAAGAATATCAGACGAACTGAACGACATCATACGCTACGCCAGGGATGAAGCGATGAGGACCAGCAGCTATGCCATCGGTCCCGATCATCTCTTCCTCGGCATCATCAGACATGCCGACAATGACGCTTCCCGCACACTGGAATCACTGGGTGTTGACATGGAGTGCTTCAAGCAGTTCATTGACAGCCACATCTCAAAGGGCAGCCCTGTTCCGTACGAGGACGCTGACAGAATAACCTTTTCGAGATATTCGCAGAATGTCCTCAACATCACCGTGATGGAGGCCTCCAAGGTGGGTTCCGGCCAGGCGGGGTCGACGCATCTTCTGCTCGCCCTCTGCCGCACGAGCGAGAACTATGGCCAGTCGTACCTCCGGCAGCAAGGAGTGGACTATGGCCGCATAGTCGCATATCTCAACGATGAAGGCCTGCTCAAGGGGGGTGAAGGTCCGGTGCGCGAACCTGACGGCAATGTCGAAGAAGGGGCGGGGGAGAACGGCGCCCAGGCTCAGCAGCCCGGGATCAGCCTTGAAGATTTCGGCACTGACCTGACCAAGGCGGCCTCTGAAGGCAAGCTGGACCCGGTTGTGGGCAGGGATTCAGAGATCGCCAGGGTGATAGAGATCCTCGGCCGCCGCAAGAAGAACAACCCGATGCTCATAGGCGAGCCTGGTGTGGGAAAGTCGGCCATCGTCGAAGGGATAGCGCTGCGTATCGCGAGCGGGAGCATCTCCCCGGCCCTTGCCAGGAAAAGGCTGATCTCCCTCGACATCGCATCTGTGGTGGCCGGCACGAAGTACCGCGGCGATTTCGAGAAAAGGGTTAAGATGATTATCAAGGAAGTCTCCACCAATCCTGACATCATCCTGTTCATAGACGAATTCCACACAATCGTCGGCGCCGGAGGAGCCCAGGGCAGTCTCGATGCGGCCAACATGCTCAAGCCTGCTCTTGCCAGAGGCGAGATCCAGTGCATCGGAGCGACGACGATGGATGAATTCGCGAAGATAGTCGAGAAGGACGGAGCCCTAGACAGGAGGTTCCAGAAGATAGTCGTGGAAGCTGCCGATGCCGTCCAGTCCATCACCATCCTCCAGACAATCAAGAAGAACTACGAGGAATTCCATGGGGTGACATATTCACCTGAGGCCATCGAGGCCTGTGTCCGGCTTACGGACCGGTATGTCCCTGACCGTTTCCTGCCTGACAAGGCTGTGGATGCAATGGACGAGGCCGGTTCCATGGTCCGTCTGGACACTTCCCGTACGGGCAGGAACGCTAATGTCGTCAACGCTGATGACATCGCCGCCGTCGTGTCCAAGATGACCGGCATCCCGGTCACCAAGGTCGCGCGCAGCGAAGGGATGCGTCTCGTCGGGATGAAGGACTCACTCCGCGAGAGGATAATCGGTCAGGATGAAGCGGTTGACAAGGTGGTCGGAGCCATCCGCAGGAACCGTGCGGGACTCAAGGACCCCCGCCGCCCGGTCGGGACCTTCCTCTTCTTCGGACCTACCGGAGTCGGAAAGACCCAGCTGGCCAAATGCCTGGCCGAATATCTGTTCGATTCTGAGGACAACATGGTCAGGATAGACATGAGCGAGTACATGGAGAAGTTCAATGTCTCCCGCCTTATCGGCGCTCCTCCGGGCTATGTCGGCTACGAGGAGGGCGGGCAGCTCAGCGAAAGGGTCCGCCGCAAGCCTTACTGCGTCGTTCTTCTGGATGAGATAGAAAAGGCGCACCCCGACATATTCAATCTCCTTCTTCAGGTCCTGGACGAAGGCCGTCTCACTGACAGCAACGGACGCTCGGTGAGCTTCCGCAACACCATCGTCATCATGACATCCAATGTGGGCAGCAGGGAACTTGATGAATATGGCTCCGGAGTGGGTTTCTCGACTTCTGTCAAGAATGTTGAGCGCAACCGCCGCGCCGTGCTGGAAAAGGCCATCAAGAAATCATTCCCTCCCGAGTTCATCAACAGGGTGGACGAGCAGATATTCTTCAATTCCCTCTCAAAGGACGACATTGAGAAGATTGTTGACATCGAACTGAAAGGGCTCAAGAAGAGGGTTGAGGAGGCCGGCTATTCGTTGACGGTCACTCCTTCGGCCAAACGCTTCGTCGCTGACGCCGGCTTCGACCCTTCCTACGGGGCCAGGCCGCTGAAGCGCGCGGTCATGAAATACCTCGAAGACCCTGTGTCGGAGTTCATCATCTCCGACAGGATGCTCGGCATGAAGTTCCGGAAAGCTCCCGGAGATCTTCGCAGGATCAAAGTGGGACTCTCTCCTGACAAGGAGGACACGGTTGTATCCCTGAAGGAAGATGCTCCTGCCGTTTCCGGGAAATGATCAGACGTTCCTGGACACTTCCGTGATTTCAAGACCAAGTTCGCCCATCATGTTGAGAAGGGCGTTGAAAGATGCTTCAGAAGAGATCATCGTCGCAAGGTTCTCGGTGGTGTACTCGGTGTTTCTCATTTTCGTCTTCTTTTTTGTTTCTGAGTGCAAAGTTAAGCCTCGCTTGTGCTAAAGCGAGGCACAAGCTGTATATTTTCCTGTTTTTCTGCTGCTTTTTTTCTTGAGAGGAGATACCTCTTATATTATTGGAATTTTGCCAGGGATTTGTTAACTTTGTATGTTTATATGAAAAAGGTTTTTTAACTGTCTATGGATAACGAAGAAAAGATTGCAGAAGGACTGACAGGCATCATCGAGCCTGTCGAGATCGATCAGGAGATGCGTACCGCCTACATCGACTATTCGATGTCGGTAATCGTGTCCAGGGCTCTCCCTGATGTCAGGGACGGCCTCAAGCCTGTCCAGCGAAGGGTGCTCTTCGGTATGGACGGACTCGGTCTTTCTTATTCAGGCCCGACCAGGAAATGTGCGAAGATAGTCGGCGAAGTCCTCGGAAAATACCATCCTCATGGCGATTCAAGTGTCTATGACGCTCTTGCCAGACTCGCCCAGAACTGGAACCAGAGGTATCCTACCGTGTTCGGCCAGGGCAACTTCGGATCAATGGACGGCGACCCTGTCGCCGCCATGCGATACACCGAGGCCAAGCTTCAGAAAATCACCGAGGATGTCCTCTCCGACATAGACAAGGACACCGTCGACATGGTCAACAACTCAGACGACACCGAGAAGGAACCTACCGTCCTCCCTACGAAGGCTCCGCTGCTCCTTCTCAACGGCTCCGCCGGTATCGCCGTCGGTATGGCGACCAACATGGCTCCCCACAACCTGAGCGAATGCTGTGACGCGATCTGCGCCTACATCGACAACCCGGACATAGACACCGACGGCCTGATGGAGTACATCCCGGGACCGGATTTCCCGACCGGAGGCATCATCATGGGCAAGAGCGGCATCAGAGAAGCCTACGAGACCGGACGCGGCAAGGTCGTGGTCCGCTCCAAGACTGAAATCGAGGTCGCCGACAACGGACGTGAGACCATCGTCGTGACGGAAGTCCCTTACATGGTCAACAAGAAGGAGATGATCGAGAAGATCGGCCAGATGGTCGAGGACAAGAAGATCGAGGGCATCACCTACATCAACGACGAGACTTCCCGCGAGGGTGTCCGCATCGTCATAAGGGTCAAGCAGGGAAGCAACTCCAACGTGGTCCTGAACACTCTTTTCAAGTACACCCAGCTCCAGTCCAGCTTCGCTTTCAACAACGTCGCCCTTGTGGGCGGACGCCCGCGCACGCTGTCCCTCAAGGAACTTATCGCCAATTTCGTGGATTTCCGCCACGAGGTGGTCGTCAGAAGGACGAAATTCGAGCTCGCCAAGGCTCAGCGCAGGGCCCACATACTTGAAGGCCTTCTCAAGGCTATCGATGTCATCGACGAGATTGTCAGCATCATCCGCCACTCCAGCAGCGTGGACGAGGCCAAGAGCCAGCTGATGGAGACCTTCGGCTTCACCGAGATCCAGGCGACCGCCATCGTCGAGATGAGGCTCCGCCAGCTCACCGGACTCGAAAGGGAGAAGCTGCAGGCTGAATATGACGAACTGGAGCGTTTTATCGCCCGCTGCAACGAAATCCTCGGAAGCGTCGAGGAACAGCTCAAGGTCGTCAAGGCCGAGACCATGGAACTCAAGGAGAAATACGGCGACGCCCGCCGCACCGAGATACGTCCTTCCGAAGAGGAATTCAATCCTGAGGACTTCTACGCCGATGAGGACGTCGTCATCACGATCTCGCATCTTGGCTACATCAAGAGAACCTCTCTCACCGAGTACCGCACCCAGGCCAGAGGCGGTGTCGGCATGAAGGGAAGCTCCACCAGGGACGAAGACTTCATCGAGCACATCTATGTCGCCAACATGCACTCCACAATGCTGCTCTTCACCCAGAGCGGCCGCTGCTACTGGCTCAAGGTCTACCAGATCCCTGAGGGTTCAAGGGCGTCGAAGGGCCGCGCGATCCAGAACGTGCTGAGCATCCCGGACGACAAGATCAAGACTTACATCAACGTCAGGACTCTCAATGATCCTGAATATGTCGAATCCAACAACATCGTCCTGATCACCCGCAGCGGTGTTATCAAGAAGACGGCTCTGTCGGCATATTCACATCCTAGAACAGCAGGTGTCAACGCTGTCAATCTCCGCGAGGGGGATGAACTGGTCGAGGCCCTTCTCACCAACGGCAGTGAGGAAATCCTCATCGCAGCGCGTGAAGGCCGCTGCTGCCGCTTCAATGAAGAGGATGCCAGACCGATGGGAAGGAACTCCACCGGAGTCCGTGGCATAAATCTTGACGAGGGTGATGAGGTCATCGGTGCGATCAACTACAATCCGGCCGCCGAGGATGCTGCTGACCACACTGTTCTGGTCGTCAGCGAGAACGGCTACGGCAAGAGAACCGACTTCGACGAGTACAGGATAACCAAGCGCGGCGGCAAGGGTGTGAGGACGATCAACATCACCGAAAAGACCGGCAAGCTTGTCTCGATCCAGAACGTGACCGAGAGCAATGACCTGATGATCATCGAGAAGTCCGGTCTCACCATCAGAATGGCTGTGTCCGACATCAGGGTGGCAGGAAGAGCGACCCAGGGAGTCAGGCTCATCAACATAAAGGAGGGTGACTCGATCGCCGCCGTGTCGCCGGTGAACGGCAACAATGACGAAGAGGAACAGCAGCAGACTGCCGCCGCTCCTTCTGAAAATCAGGAAACGAATGAACAATGAACAATTCTAACACCATAACAATCATGAAGAAGTTTTTGATCGCTTTGGCACTCCTCGCATCCGTACAGGTTGCTGCTGATGCCCAGAACACAGAAACCGCCAAGAAGAACCTTGAAAAGGCCATCGCCGTCTCCCAGAATGCGAAGAAGGCAACCAAGGTCGCTACATGGCTCAATCTCGCCAACAAGTATCTCGATGCCTACAACGCCCCTATCGGAGCCGCTTATGTAGGTGCCGACCAGACAACTCTCGCCCTCACCATGGGCGCTGACAAGCCGACTGCCACCAAGACGGTGACTATCTCCGGTGTGGACTACACCGTCCAGTCCTATAAGGACAAGGATATCTATCTCAATCCTTACACCGGCCTTGTAGATGCTATCAAGGTGACCAACCCTGTCGTTGACAATCCTCTTGCAAAGGCTTTCGACGCCTTCCAGAAGGCTGTTGAAGTCGACAAGCAGGCTACCAAGATCAGGGACATCGCCCAGGGAATCAAGTCAATCAGCGAGAAGTATTTCGCTGATGCCCAGACTGCCTACGCTCTCGGTGATGTCAAGGCCGCCCAGGCTGCTTTCGAGGCTGCTTACAAGTCTGCTGCATCAGAGCCGTACGCACAGCTCGACACCAACGCCCTTTACAACGCCGCTTTCACGGCATGGGCTGTTGAGGACAACGCAAAGGCAAAGGAACTCTTCGAGGCCTGCGCTTCCAATAACTACTATGCTGAGGACGGTGAAGTCTTCGTGAAGCTCGCCGACATCGCCACCAAGCTTGACCCGTCTCCAGCCGGTCTTGAGGTATCAAAGAAGTATCTTGAGGACGGTTTCGTGAAGTTCCCTGGCAGCCAGGGCATCCTCATCGGTCTCATCAACTACTATCTCAGCAGCGGTGAGAACACCGACAAACTCTTCGAACTTCTGGGCGTGGCCAAGAAGAACGAGCCGAACAACGCATCTCTCTACTATGTCGAGGGTAACATCCACTCTCAGCTAGGTGAGCAGGACAAGGCCGTCGCTTCCTATCAGGAGTGCTCCAAGATCAATCCTGAATATGAATATGGCTACTACGGCGAAGGTGTCGTCTACTACAACCAGGCAGTCGACATTCAGGACAAGGCTCAGTCAGAGCTCGATGACGAAAAGTACAATGCTCTCATGCAGGAGTTCGAGGTCGTTCTCAAGAAGTGCATCGCTCCTTTCGAGAAGGCTTTCGAACTTGGCAAGGATGAGGCCCTCAAGATGAACGTCGCCGAGTACCTCAAGAACACCTACTATCGTTTCCGTGAGCAGAGCGCTGATTATCAGTCCGCTTACGAGAAGTACGATCAGTTCCTCAAGCAGTAATTTCCCGAATCAGGGGGCACG
>JAKSJH010000026.1 GCA_024398315.1 Bacteroidales bacterium | reverse complement strand
TGAACAACAGGATCGACGACCCGAGGCTTGTTCTCGTGAGGTCCGACTTCCGATTCATCCACAACCATGTCCTGGAACTCGCCCACCGCTTCAGCGAGAGCGACAGGGCCGTCAGCGAGAGGCTCTCGGAGGGTCTTGACGGCGTGCTTGCCGACCTTGGTGTCTCATCGCATCAGTTCGACACGGCGGAGAGAGGGTTCTCGTTCAGGTACGATTCTCCTCTTGACATGAGGATGAACAGGGAAGGAGGGATCAGCGCCGCCGAGGTCGTGGCTGAATATTCACAGGAAGAACTGGAAAAGGTGCTGAGGCTCTACGGAGAGGTGGAGAATTCGAGGAAGGTGGCCCAGCTGATTGTCAGCGCAAGGGCGAAGGAGCCGGTCCTGACCACGTTCCAGCTCAACGAGGCCATCAGTGCGGCGCTGCCGAAATTCGCGGAGCACAAGTATCTGGCTAAAGTCTACCAGGCGCTCAGGATAGAGGTCAACCATGAGATGAGGTCTCTGGAGAAGTTCCTCAGCGGGGCGGTTGACGCCCTGAAGGAGGACGGACGGCTGGTGGTCATAACATACCATTCCCTTGAGGACAGGATGGTGAAGAACTTCATCAAGACGGGCAATGTCGAGGGCAAGGAGGAGAAGGATGTTTTCGGGCGCTCAAGCGCTCCCCTTTCGGCCGTGTTCCGCAAGCCGGTGCTGCCGGCGGAAAGCGAGATCGCCGGGAACACGAGGGCGAGGAGCGCCAAGCTCAGGGCCGCATCCAGAAACATGACAGGAAGGAGGAACGGTAATGGCTGAGACAAAGCAGAGGCGCAAATGGAAGCTGTCCGACGTCGGGCACTGGTTCAAGGATGCTTTCCGACTGGTGGTCAAGGGGGAGTTCCTCCTGAAGACCAACGTCAGCAAGTACTTCATCCACATCATCTACACGTTCTTCCTGTTCTGGATAAGCATATTCCTCAGCCTGAAGATCGAGAAGACGATGACAAGGGTCGAGGACAACAGGAAGGTGCTTGAGGACATGGAGATCTACCACGCCCAGAAGACGGTGGAGCTGGTGAGGCTCGGAAGGATAAGCACCATAGAGGAGATGCTGAAGGAAAAAGGTTCGGAAGTGACGATGCCGGAGAAACCGGCGGAAAGGATAAAATAGTTTACGGAGATGGCTCAGGACAAACAGAACACGACCAGGAAGGAGAGGGACAGGATCGGCATGATCCTGTACTATCTCTATTTTGCCGTCCTGCTGCTGGGTCTCGTCATCGTGGTCAGGATGGTCGACATCCAGTGCTTCTGGGAACTTGACCCGGATGTAGCCAGATACTTCAAGCCGAACAGCACGAAGAATGTCATCGAGCCTCAGCGAGGAGCCATCATCGGCTGCGACGGCAAGCTGCTCGCATTGTCGTCCCCGGTCTACCAGCTCTACATGGACTGCACGGTCAGGAAGGATTATTTCGCATCCAAGGACAACGGTGACGCTCTCGAAAAGGAATGGCTCGGCAAGGCGAGGGATTTCTGCTCCGCTTTCGGAGGAAGAACAGGCTGCGACCCTGACGCACTCTACAGACAGATCGAGGAAGGGAGACGGTCCGGAGCCAGGTACCTCAAGCTCGGCGGGACGATAGGCAGGGAGGACCTGCTGTTCCTTCAGAAAGACTCCCTGATGGCTGAAGGACAGTACAAGAGCGGCATCATCATCCGCAAGAAGGACACGAGGCAGTACCCTTACGGAACTCTCGCAAGGCGTACCATCGGCTACGTCAAGGACAACAGCAACTCCAACGGCAACAACCACATCGGTCTGGAAGGCAAATACGACTACATCCTCCACGGGAAGGAGGGTCAGATCTGGCTCAAGGACACTGACGGCAAGGAGAAGATCCAGAACTACGACAGCACCTTCGTGAAGCCGGAGGATGGTCTGGACGTCAGAACCACACTGGACATCACCATGCAGGACATCGTCGACAAGGCGCTCCGCAGGCAGATAGAGGAGAACCAGGCGATTGAGATGGGCTGCGCCGTCATCATGGACGTCAAAACCGGAGCCATCCGGTCCATGGTCAACCTGATGAGGGATTCGACGACCCACACTCTGAGCGAGACCTACAACATGGCCGTCGGACTCTCATCCGAGCCGGGTTCGGTGTTCAAGGCGACTACCTTGATGACCGCACTCGAGGACGGGCACATCAAGTCCCTGGACGAAGTCATCCCGGCCAACAACGGAATTCTTCCGGGCTATCCTCCGGACGACCACCTTCGCGGGATGAAGGAGATCACCATCCTCCACGGTTTCGAGATTTCCTCCAACTACGTGTTCCGCTACCTGGCGGTCAACAACTACAAGGACAATCCGAAAGCGTTCATCGACAAGCTCTACATGTACAAGCTCGGACAGGCTTTCGACTTCGACCTGGACGGTCTCAAGGAGCCTTACCTTCCTGATCCTTCTTCTTCCAAGTGGAGTCCGACGGACCTCGGTTCTGTGGGCATGGGATATTCAATCCAGGAGACGCCGCTCCACATCCTGACGTTCTACAACGCCATCGCCAACAAGGGAAAGATGATGAAGCCGTATCTTGTGGAGAGCATCGAGAAGAACGGAGTGGTCAAGACGAAGCTCGGTCCGAGCGTGCTGAACGCCTCAATCTGTTCAAGGGCTACAGCAGACACCCTGCTCAGGGCAATGAAAGCCGTGACCTCGGAAGGAACCGCCACCCGCCTGAAGGGCGCGAAGCTCCAGGTGGCCGGAAAGACCGGAACATCCCGTCAGGTGCTGACAAAGAAAGAGATCGACAAGTACGGCATGTCGACCCCTTATGTCACCAGGGACGGCAGCTACCGCAACCTTGCGACTTTCGTGGGATTCTTCCCGGCCGACAATCCGAAGTACAGCGCGATAATATGCCTCAAGTCCTACCTGATAAGGGGCAGTCTCTACGGAGGAGTGCTTCCTGCAGCGGCGATAAGGGAGATTGTGGACAACATCTATTCACTGAACCCGGAATGGGGCGGGGAGATTGAATCGAAGGTGGCGGTACCTGAGATGAAGCTGGACAGGGAGGTGCCTCAGGCCACGGACAGCCAGGAAGCCGTTGTCCCGGATGTCGTCGGGCTCGGTCTCATGGACGCGATGTACCTGCTGGAGAACAGCGGAGTCAAATGCACATATTCAGGAACGGGACATGTGAAGTCCCAGTCCCTCAAGGCGGGGACCCACACCAGAAAAGGAGCCACCGTGGAAATAGTATTGAAATAGGATGAAACTTGAAAGAATAACAGAAGGTTGCAGGACAGTTGCTGTCAAGGGAAGCACGGACATAGAGATTCCGGGCATCTGCAGCGACTCCAGGAAGGTGGAGGAGGGATCGCTCTTCGTGGCCGTCAGAGGCTTCGGAGCGGACGGTCACGACTTCATCGGAAAGGCGCTGGAGAAGGGTGCGGCCGCAATCGTGTGCGAAAACGAAGTCAAGGAAATGGAATCGGCCGAAGGGGTGACATTCATCAGCGTCGAGGATTCCAGGCTCGCCCTCGCACATATGGCGGCAAACTTCTACGACAATCCTTCCAGGAAGCTCACACTGGTCGGAATAACGGGGACCAACGGGAAGACCACCACGGTCACCTTGCTCTACCGTCTCTTCATGGCCCAGGGCTACAACTGCGGACTGCTCTCCACCATTGCGAACTACGTTGGGCGCGAAAGGTCCGAGACCGCCAACACCACCGCAGACCCGATCACCATCAACTCACTGATGGCCAGGATGGTCGATGCCGGATGCGAGTATTGCTTCATGGAGGTCAGCTCGATCGGGATGGAGCAGAAGAGAGTCGCGGCGCTTGATTTCAAGATAGGAATATTCTCGAACCTGACCCACGACCATCTGGACTACCACAAGACTTTCGCTGAATATCTCAGGTGCAAGAAGCTGTTCTTCGACGGTCTTTCCCCTGAAGCGACCGCCATCATCAACATAGATGACAGGAACGGAGAGGTGATGGTGCAGAACACCAGGGCGAAGGTGGTGCGCTACTCCTGCAGGACCATGGCCGACCACACCTGCCGGATCATGGAGCAGAACTTCGACGGGATGCTCCTCAGGATTGACGGCAAGGAGACCTGGACAAGGCTGATCGGCGAACACAACGCCTACAACATACTCGCCATCTACAGCGCCGCCATCGCGGCAGGTTCAGACCCAGAAGAGGCCCTGGTGGCCATCAGCGCCCTGGAGAGCGCACCGGGAAGGCTCGAGACGGTCAGAGGTCCGAAGGGAATCAGCGTGGTGATGGACTACGCCCACACTCCCGACGCGATGGTGAACGTGCTGAAGACTCTCCGGAACATAGCCCCGGACAACCACCTCATCTGCCTGTTCGGCTGCGGAGGAGACAGGGACAAGACAAAGCGTCCGGAGATGGCCAGAGCCGCCGAAGAATGGGCCGACAGGATAATCGTGACCTCCGACAACAGCCGGAGCGAGAGGACGGAAGACATCATGGAGGACATACGCCGGGGTTTCTCACCGAAGGGTGCCGCAAAGGCCCTGTTCATCGCTGACAGGAAGGAAGCCATACGCACCGCGGTGATGCTCGCCCCTGAAGGAGCGACCATCCTGCTTGCGGGGAAAGGACACGAAACTTATCAGATAATAGGAAACGAACACAGGCATTTCGACGAAAGGGAGATCGTGGCCGAAGTGTTCGGAGCAATGGAACAGAAATAGGAAAAGACGATGATATACCATTTGTTCGAATATCTCAAGCAGTACGACATCCCCGGACAGGGGCTGTTCACCTACCTGTCATTCAGAGCCATGCTGGCCAGCGTGACAGCGATTCTCATAGCCCTGTTCGCAGGAAGGAAGGTGATTGACTTCCTACAGAAGAAACAGATAGGCGAAACCATCCGCGACCTTGGTCTGGAAGGCCAGATGAGCAAGGCAGGGACTCCTACCATGGGTGGCGTGATCATCATCCTGTCCATCGTCATCCCTGTCCTTCTGTTCTGCGCCCTCACCGAGATCTACACCATACTTCTTCTTGTCACCACGCTCTGGTGCGGTGCGCTTGGCTTCTCCGACGACTACATCAAGGTGTTCAAGCACAACAAGGAGGGGCTTCATCCCAAGGTCAAGCTTGTGGCACAGGTCGGCCTGGGCCTTCTGATCGGCCTTGCTGTCTGCTTCAGCAACGACATAGTCGTCAGGGAGAAGGTCAAGGTTGAACCGGGAGTGGCGAACGTGGTCGAGCAGGGTTCAGCAGCCGGCCTCAACGTAAACTCGGAGACCCTGGTGAACGGTGACGCAGGATGGAAGATGGAGAATGTCATAAAGAGCACGAAGACTACCATACCGTTCGTGAAGGACCACGAATTCGACTACAAGATCTTCTCTCCGTTCAAGGGCAAGTGGGGCTGGTACTGCAAATGGGCGATCTATGTGCTGATGATCGTGATAGTGATCACCGCCTGTTCCAACGGCACCAACCTGACCGACGGAATGGACGGACTTGCGGCGGGCACATCGGCCATCGTGGGAATCGTGCTCGGAATCCTGGCCTGGCTGAGCGGCAACCTCCTGAACTCGGACTACCTCAACATAATGTACATCCCGGGGACGGGAGAGATCGCCGTGTTCATGTCCGCCTTCGTCGGAGCCCTCCTCGGATTCATGTGGTACAACTCGTTCCCGGCCCAGGTGTTCATGGGCGACACGGGAAGCCTCACCATCGGAGGCATCATCGGTGTCTGCGCCGTCCTCATCAGGAAGGAGCTCCTGATGCCTGTGCTCTGTGGAATATTCCTCGTGGAATCCCTTTCAGTGATAATCCAGAGATACTGGTTCAAATACACCAAGAAGAAATACGGAGAAGGCAGAAGGGTCTTCAAGATGACCCCGCTGCACCACCACTACCAGAAGGAAGGCATCCCCGCACTCATCAGCAAGCCGGTAAGAGCCATTCCTGAGGCAAAGATTGTGGCCAGGTTCTGGATGGTGGGCATCATCCTGGCGGTGGCGACACTCGCTCTCCTCAAAATCAGATAAAACAGAAGAACATGTCAAGAATAGTCGTACTGGGTGGAGGTGAAAGCGGAGTCGGTTCCGCGGTCCTCGCAAAAGTCAAAGGTTTCGATGTCTTTCTTTCCGACTGCGGGAAGATCGAGGAGCGCTATGCCGAAGATCTGCATAAGTGGGAGATTCCTTTCGAGGAAGGTCACCACACTGAGGAGCTGATCCTCAGCGCAGACGAAGTCGTGAAGAGTCCCGGCATCCCTTCCACCGTCCCGATGGTCAGGAAGATCGAGGAGAAAGGCATACGCATCATCTCCGAGATAGAGTTCGCAGGAAGGTACGACAAGGCGAAGAAGATCTGCATCACGGGCAGCAACGGCAAGACAACGACCACCTCCCTCATCTACTACCTGCTCCAGAACGCAGGGCTGAACGTAGGGCTCGGAGGCAACATCGGCAAGAGCTACGCCTACCAGGTAGCCACCGAGAATTTCGACTATTACGTGCTGGAGATCAGCAGTTTCCAGCTGGACAACTGCTACGATTTCCGTCCGGACATCGCAATCATCACCAACATCACACCGGACCATCTCGACCGTTACGACTTCCAGATGGAGAACTACATCAGGTCGAAGTTCAGAATCACCAGGAATCTGCGTCCGCAGGACTGCTTCATCTTCGACTCAGATGATGAAATCACAATAGCCCACCTGAGCAAGATAGTCCTCACGGCCAAGATGCTTCCGTTCACCCAGAAGGAGGAAGTCAGCCAGGGCGCTTTCCTGAAGGACGACAAGATCGTTGTCAGGTACGAGGACGAAGAGTGCGACGTCTATCTCAAGGAACTCGCTCTCGGAGGGAAGCACAACATCTACAACTCGATGGCCGCAGCGCTTGCGGCAAAGGCTTCCGGAATAGACAACAAGACCATCCGCGAATGCCTCGCCACCTTCAAGCCGATCGAGAACAGGCTCGAACCGGTGCTGAGCATCAGGGACGTTCTCTACATCAATGATTCCGAGGCGACCAACGTGGATGCTGCCTGGTATGCTCTGGAATGTCAGAAGAGTCCGGTCGTATGGATTGCAGGCGGGAAGGACAAAGGCAACGACTACGAGGTCCTCAAGCCGCTCGTCAAGGAAAAGGTGAAGGCGATAGTCTGTCTGGGCGTCGACAACCACAAGTTCTTCGAAGCCTTCGAAGGGATTGTGGGCAAGGAGAACATGGTCGAGACCCGTTCGGCCGAGGACGCAGTGAAGGAAGCGAGCCGCTTCGCCACTGCAGGCGACGTGGTGCTGCTCAGCCCATGCTGCGCCAGCTTCGACCTGTTCAAGAACATGGAGGAAAGAGGAGAGAAATTCAAGGAAGCGGTGAGGAGGCTCTAGAACGGACTTCCGAATACTGTAAAAGTGATTGATGAATATGGCTGAAGACAAACAGAAGAAGACGATATTCAACTTCGTGGATTCCCTCGAGGGTGACAAGGTTGTGTGGATGATAGTGATGCTGCTCATCCTCTTCTCAATCGTAGCCATATTCTCGTCGACTTCCCTGCTCGCAGTGCAGCAGAACACCACCAGGATGAAGATCATCAGCGAACAGCTGCTGATCTCCCTGATCGGCCTGGTCGTCATCACTGTGTGCTACAACATCAAGAGCATCAGGTTCTACAGATTCCTGTCGCAGTTCGGCTACGTGCTGTCGATGGGCCTTCTGCTGATCCTTGCGTCCCACAAGCCATTGGGACCGATAAAGCCGCTGTTCATCAACAAGGCATGGAGAATCGTGTCCATCGCAGGGGTGCAGATCCATGTGTTCGAGGTCGTCAAGGTGGCGATGGTAATGTACCTGGCCTGGGCGGTGAACGCATTCAGGAACGATGACTTCAAGACAGCAAACCTCCTGGCCAGGAAGCATCCTGTCTGGGCGAAGCCGCTGACAAAAAAGATAGTCTACATCTATGCGCCCATATTCACCGTGTGCCTCGGAATCATGGTCGGCAGTCTTTCCAGCACGCTGTTCATCGGAGGAATAATGTTCCTCACCATCCTGATCGGAGGCATCGGCATCAAGGAGCTTCTGGCGCCCGCCGCGGTGGCTGTGGTGCTCCTCGGAGGATGCATAGGTCTGAACAAGATCGTCAAGAGCCACTCCGAAAAAGTACCGTTCCCTCATCTTGAGTCCGCACTGAAGAGACTCGATTCGCAGGGATCCGAGAAAGCGTTCGAGATAATGAAGTCAGTCCCGTCAGGAGACATCCGCTTCCAGGAGGCTCTCGACGAGGTCAAGCAGCCGGTCAGCGCCAAGATAGCGATCAAGGAAGGCGGCATCATCGGCAAGGGACCCGGCAAGAGCACGCAGAGGTACGTGGTCCCTATCATGTTCGAAGACTACATGTTCAGTTTCATTGTCGAGGAATACGGACTGATAGGAGGAATCCTGGTCATAATACTCTACATCAGCCTGCTGGCCAGGGGGTCGCTGATCGTCAGGAACTGCGACAACCACTTCGCCAAGACGGCGGTGGCCGGACTTGTGGTCCTGATCACCGGGCAGGCAATCATGCACATCATGATCAACTGCGACATCGGGCCTCTCACCGGCCAGACTCTTCCTATGATAAGCCACGGAAACTCATCGTTCCTGATGTTCAGCTGCGCCTTCGGAATCATCCTCTCCATCAGCAGGATGGCCAAGAGGAAACTTGACAGGGCGGCCCGTAAGGCCGTCGCTGAAAGCAACGCAAGGGACGATGTCAGGAACAGGATGGATGATCTTGAACAGTTGGAGAATGGAGCCCTTGAAGGTAATTTTGAAGAAGACGGGCTGACAGTACACGAGAACGACATACCTGATTACGACATTGATGACCACAATAACGAATAGCAGATTATGGAATACGGAAAATTGAGAGTAATGATCAGTGGCGGTGGAACGGGCGGACACATCTTCCCTGCCGTATCTATCGCAAACAAGCTGAAAGAGCTTAATCCTGAAACTGAAATCCTCTTCGTTGGAGCGGAAGGGAAGATGGAGATGGAAAAGGTCCCGGCAGCCGGCTATGAGATAGTCGGACTCCCTATCGTGGGACTGCAGAGGCAGCTCAATTTCAAGAACATCGTCAATGACGCGCTTGTGCCTTTCAAGATTATCGCAAGCGTCTGCAAGGCGAAGAAAGCCATAAAGAGATTCAAGCCTCAGGTTGTCGTGGGCGTGGGCGGCTACGCAAGCGCTCCCCTTCTGTGGGCGGCTTCAGGCAAGGGGATCCCTTGCCTGATACAGGAGCAGAACGGATTCGCCGGACTGACCAACAAGAAACTCGGCGGAAGGGTTCAAAAGATCTGTGTAGCCTATGAAGGGATGGAGAAATTCTTCCCGGCCGACAAGATTGTGATGACCGGCAACCCTATCAGAAGCATCATTGTCCCTTGTACTCCGCAGATGAAGGAGGAGGGAGTGAAGGAATATGGACTGGATCCTGCGAAGAAGCACATATTCATCGTAGGAGGAAGTCTCGGCAGCGGCAGGTTCAACCAGTGTGTCAAGAAATGGATAACGGAAGGCTGTCCTAGAAGCGAAGGCGTGGATGTCCTCTGGCAGTGCGGAAAGTACTACAAGGAAGGAGTCGACCAGTTCATGGCGGAGCAGACGGCAAAGAATCCGGAACTGTCATCCATCGTCCACTATTCCGATTTCATCGGTAGGATGGATCTGGCCTACGCTGCGGCGGACGTGGTGGTCTCCCGGTCAGGAGCCAGCTCTGTGTCAGAACTTTGCGCCGCTCGCAAAGCTGTAGTCTTCATACCGTCCCCTAATGTTGCGGAAGACCATCAGACCCACAATGCGATGGCTCTGGTCAACAGGGAGGCCGCATTGATCGTCAAGGACTCGGAAGCGAAGGAGAAGATGATGAAGAGTGCGCTGAACCTGCTCAGGGAGCCTGCGAAGATAGCCATGCTGGAAGAGAACGCCGGAAAGATGGCTCTGCCTGACGCCGCGCAGAAGATAGCTGACGAAATCTATTCATTGGTGTAAGGAGGCAGGACATGTCGAAATATTCAAAGATATACTTCCTTGGAATCGGCGGCATCGGGATGAGCGCCATTGCAAGATACTACAAGTTCAAGGGTTATGCGGTCGCAGGCTATGACAGGACACCGTCCGACCTGACCCACGCCCTTGAAGATGAAGGAATAGAAGTCCACTACAACGACGACGTGGACTACATTCCCAAGGATGTCAACTCGACCCTGGTCGTCTACACGCCTGCGATTCCTGAGGACCTCAAGGAAATGGTCTTCATCAGGGAGCAGGGCTACACGCTCATCAAGAGGTCAAGGATGCTGGGCGAACTTGCCGAAGGCCAGACCTGTCTGGCCGTGGCCGGCACACACGGAAAGACGACCACCAGCACGATGGTGGCGCACATCATCACCGATTGTGGAGAAGGATGTTCGGCTTTCCTGGGAGGCATCTCCAAGAACTATGGCACCAACCTTCTGATGAGCCAGTCTCCGACCATGGTGGCGGAGGCGGATGAGTTCGACCGGTCCTTCCTCCAGCTGCACCCTGCCATCGCCCTGATCACCGCGATGGATGCGGACCATCTCGACATCTACGGAACACATGAAGAATACTGCAAGGCTTTCCGCCAGTTCGCGGGAAAGGTCAGCAGGAAGCTCATCATCAAGAAGGGCCTGCCTGTCAGCGAGGCTGACACCAAGGCGAAGAGATTCACCTACAGCATCGAAGACACCGACGCTGACTTCCACGCCGAGAACATCCTCCGGGATGAGTTCGGACACTACACATTCGACCTGGTCCATCCGAAAGGAAGGATCGAGGGGGTCAGGACCGGCATTCCTGGCTGGGTGAACATCGAGAACAGCATCGGTGCTGCAGCCGTATGTCTCTGCCACGGAGTTGGCGGCGAGGCTGTCAAGCAGGGCATCGGAAGCTTCAAGGGAGTCAGGAGAAGGCTCGACGTCCATGTCAACACTCCTTCACTCACCTACATCGACGACTATGCCCATCATCCTCAGGAGCTTGCATCGGCAATCTCTTCAATAAAGAAGATGTTCCCGGAGAGGAAGCTGACAGCGATATTCCAGCCTCACCTGTTCACCAGGACAAGGGATTTCGCAGACGAGTTCGCAGAGTCCCTCAGCCTTGCGGACAAGGTGGTGCTGCTCGACATCTATCCCGCCAGGGAAGAACCGATCGAGGGCGTGACCTCTGAGATCATATTCAACAAGCTGACCTGCCCGGACAAAGTGCTTCTCAAGAGAGAGGAACTGATGGGATGGCTGGCCGGAGAGGAAGTGGACGTGCTCGGCACATTCGGTGCGGGCAACATCGACCGGTTCATAGGCCCGGTCACTGAATTGCTTGAATCCAGAACAAACGGCAGAAAATGAACAAGATCCTCAAGACAGTCCTGACCGCCGGGGCGGCGCTGGCCGTCGTCCTGACAGGATGCCTCATCTGGAAGTCCAACAGGAACTCCCAGATGGAGAAGGCCTGCGAAGGCCTGAAGGTCAAATACGCGGACCCGTTCATCTTCGTCACGGAGACTGACATTGAGGAATACCTGAAGAATGACTATGGAGCCTACATCGGCCAGAGACTTGACAGCGTGAACCTGGAGAAGGTGGAGAACATCCTTGACTCCAAGAGCGCAGTGCTGAAAGCGGAAGCCTACGTCACTCCTGACGGCTACCTGAACGTGAGAATCAGCCAGAGGACTCCCGTGGTCAGGTTCCAGAAGGATTCCATAGGGTTCTACGCCGATGAAAGAGGATTCCTGTTCCCTCTCCAGGAGAACTTCACCTCGAGGGTGCCGGTCATCGACGGCGACGTACCCGTACGCTTCAAGAAAGGCTACAAGGGCGAGCCTGAAACGGACAGGGCGAAGGAATGGCTCGCCGGAGCCATCGGTCTCGCCAGGTTCATCAGCGCATCGAAGGTCTGGAAAGAGAATATCAGTCAGATGACCGTGGACAAGGAAGGCGACCTGGTCCTCATCCCGAGGGCCGGCAGGGAAAGGTTCATATTCGGTGAACCAGACAATGTGGAGAGCAAGTTCGACAGGATCGGGAAGTACTACACTGCGATAGTACCCGCGAAAGGAGAAGATGTCTACAGGACAGTGAACGTGAAATATGATGGTCAGATAGTCTGCAGAAAGCAGTAGGAAGACAGCATGAATATGGAAGAGAGATTTATAGCATCCGTTGACCTGGGAACGTACAAAGTGGCGGTCTGCATCGCCAGGATCCAGGACCAGAACGTACAAGTCGTCTACTACAAGGAGACCCCTTCGCAGGGAATCCGGAACAGCTACGTACTCAACCCCAAGAAGGTTGAGAACATCCTCAGGACAGCGCTCACCCAGGCCCAGCAGGAAATGAGGCTGAAGATTTCACAGGTCATCGTAGGTCTGCCACGCTACTATGTCAGGCAGGAATCAGCCTCGGCGGGCATCCAGAGGGAGGACGAGGATTCGCAGATCCAGGAGTCCGAGCTCAGGGCTCTGAAATCCGAAGCCCTGAAGACCTACCCGCTCGACGACAAGAAGAACGAGGTCATCTACGGGGCCGTCGCGCAGTCCTTCTCGACGGAGGACAACTTCAACGAGATCGAGAGCGAGATCGTAGGAATGACGGCTGGCAAGCTTGAGGGCAACTTCAAGGTGTTCATCGGAAGCCGCAGGCATTCGGCCAACATCGACAACATATTCAGCGGGATGGGAATGAAGATCGCCAAGAAGTATTTCACTCCCGGCATCACCGCCAAGGCCATCCTGAAAGAGGAGCAGATGGAGAACGGAGTCGCTCTGTTCGACCTGGGCGCCGGAGTCAGTTCGGTGACCATATTCGAAGGCAGGATCATGAGGTACTACGCAGCCATTCCTTTCGGCGGCAACAGCATAACCAATGACATCAAGACCGAATGCGGCATTTCCTTCGAGCTGGCGGAGAACATCAAGAAGGGTTATGGAGCCTGCATCCATGACAAGCTTTCGTCTTTCGGCAACAAGACACTCCAGATCAACGACGAGAACGACAACACGGGTATCCAGGTCGGGGTCAAGTACATCTCCCAGATCATCGACGCCAGGATGAAGGAGATCATCGAGGCGCTTCTCTACGGAATCCAGGAAAGCGGCTATGCAGATAAGATACGCTCCGGAATCGTGGTGACGGGAAGCGGTGTGGAGATGGTCAACTGCGTGAATTTCATAAAGGAGATCTCAGGATGCATGGTAAGCATAGGCACTCCGAAGCCGTTCTTCTCAAGCGAAGGCTGCCAGGGGGTGAGAAGCGCAGGTGCATCCACCACAATGGGCATGATCCTGGCCGCCAAGAGCGACCGCACGCTCAACTGCACCTCCCGTCCACCGGTCGGCATCGTCAAGCCGCCGGTCCAGGACAATGCGAAAACGCCGGCCCAGGCGGCAGCACCAGCGGCAGCGAAACCTGCCAGAGAAGTGGCGCCGGTACCTGCTGCGGAGACGCCTGCCGTTGAAGTCCCGCAGAAGGCTGAAGAGCAGAAAGTCAAGAAAGCGGAGCCGGAAGCAGTCCCTGACTGGTTCGAGCTGCCTTACGTCGGTCCCGTCAAAGAGGCTCAGGACGTTCCGGTGGCATCTGTGGACGAAACAACCGTGATCGGTGCGGAAGGCATCGAGGACAACGGCTTGGAAGGCACCGTGTTCGAGAAGGCCGCTGAAGAGAATGTCAGCAGGAAGCCTGTGAAGAACAACCAGGACAAGGCCGTCTACACCTGGTTCAGAAAGGCCAAGAAGAAAATCGCATCCAACATGAACACCCTCTTCGACGAGATGGAAGAAGAGGTCTGACACTTGAATATACCATGGCAGAAGAATTAGACATCAACATCGAACCCGTCGACTGGAAGCCTATCGAATCGATGATCAAGGTCATCGGTGTCGGCGGAGCAGGCTGCAACGCAGTCAACTACATGTTCAATGAGAAGATCGGAGGATGCAGCTTCATCGTCTGCAACACCGACATGCAGGTGCTGGATGCCAGTCCTGTCCCGGTCAAGGTCCACATAGGAAGGAACTCGCTCGGTGCCGGAACCGACCCTGAGAAGGGACGGAAAGCGGCAGTGGAGGCGAAGGATGAAATCGAGAAGGTAGTCCTTACGGAATCGACCAGGATGCTGTTCATCACCGCCGGCATGGGCGGTGGCACGGGCACGGGTGCTGCTCCTGTCATAGCGGAGATGGCGAAGTCCAGAGGCATTCTGACCGTGGCCGTCGTGACAATTCCTGCCGAGGGTGACGGAATAGTCACTCTTGCGAAGGCCATCGACGGCATCCACGAACTGGTGAAGAACGTCGACAGCCTTCTTATCATCAACAACGAGAAGCTGTTCGACCACTTCGGCGAGAAACTCATCCATGAGGCCTATCCGAAGGCTGATGAGGTGCTTGCGACCGCTGTCAGGGGAATAACCGAGATCATCTCGCGCAAGGGTTACATCAACGTGGATTTCGAGGACATCGAGACGATGATGAAGAACAGCGGGATGGCTCTGATGGGATGCGGGAAGGGAACCGGTAAGAACAGGATCGAGGATGCGGTCAAGGGAGCGCTGGAATCCCCTCTTCTCAACGACTTCGACCTGAAGACGGCGAAAAACCTGCTGGTCAACATCACTTGCGCCAAGAGTGACAAGGGCCTTACGATGGATGACCTGTCAAAGATCAACAAGCTTATCGGGGAATACACCGGCAACGCCAACAAATTCAAGACTGGAATCGTCTATGACACGAATCCGGATGTCGGTGACAACATCCAGATAACTGCCATCGCCACAGGTTTCAAGATCAATGACCTCACAAAGATTGCCAAGAAAGACCTCGGGAACCTCATCATCATCGACAAGGACTTCAAGTTCGAGAGTTCTCCTGTGCTTGACACGAATGACAGCATCATCGAAATCAGCGGCAGCACGAAGGTGACGACCATCGGTCCGTCACAGGAGATGAACCGGATCCCGAAATTCGACAGGAAGCCTGTTCTCTTCGTGAAGGACGGCGAGAGCATCAGCGAACTTGAGGCTGAGGCCGCCATCCGGAGGGCCGACCGCCTGAAAAAAGAATCCTTATAGCAGACTCACGTTTTTCCTGACAGTTCCCTGAAGGCACAGGCCAGAATCTCTGAAATCATGGTCCCAGGCCACAGGCGCCATGTCGGAGGCGCTATCATGCGTAACTGAATCGTGAACGACATTGTCACATCCTTTTGCCCGTAACCTCCAATTATCGCTTACGTTACGTGCAACTGGAACAGCGGAATCGCTGTTCTATGACATTGTAGGGCATATTCCTTTCCCAAGGGCGCACGTAACCTACCACATTTGTTCAAGGTTACGTGCATAGCGCTTCTCAGTTACCGGATAGCCACTCGAATGACCGTCATTACACATATTTTTTCCGATAACCTAACTGAATCAGGAAACACACCATTTTGGAACGACTTTCTTTGTCCATTTTTCAGCAAATCTGGTAATAGGGAAACAAACAGGAACAGGATTGTTCTTGCAGTTTACACTCAACCCAACGATACCTTATCAAGTATTTTTACTATCTTGCAGGAAGAATGCAGTTTCAACATCTTTGAGTCATGACATTTCCGTCTCGTCGTTCCTCTTTAATTGCCCTGCTGGTCTTGGCGATGTCTTCTCAATCATGTTCCCCCCTATTCTCACAATTGGAGTCCTGGGTGTATGGTCAGGGATATGCCAGAAGCACCAGACTCACCTTGTCCAAATCCCTGGAGATGATCGATTCGACAAGGGACAGGCACATCATGATTGTACCGATGGTTCATATTGGTTCAGCGGAAGACTATGAGAAAATAGGGTATTTCCTCGATGGGCTGAAAGCGAACGGATATGTCATCTTCAAAGAAGGGGTCAAACCTGCAGAATCAATAACAGATTCGGCTGCCATTGATACACTTGAAAGGAAATTCAGGAGAATGATTGGATTTGACCTTGAGAAATATTATTCAAACGGTGCATCAAGACATAAGAGATGGACTGAGCAAAACGAGAGGCTGTTACACTTAGACACCGAAAAGGACATAAACACGGATGTATCAATCGAGGAGTTTGTCAGACAATTTGAACTCGAAAATGGTCCTGTCATTCTTGATGAATATGATTTATCCTGTCCTCTGAACGGTAATAATAATTACAAACACAAACGGTCATTACAGTATAACAGGTCTCTTAACTCGGTAATCATGAATTACAGAGACACTGTCCTTTGGAACCATATTGTCAACGACGGTTATGACAAGATAGCCATCGTCTACGGAGGAGCTCATACTAGAATGTTGAAATACTCTCTGCAGAAAGAGGGTTTCCAGATGAAACACCCGCGAAGGAAGAAACGGTAACTGAGAAAGCCGCAGGCTTCCGGAAGGGTCGGCGCAGCCGACGTTCCCGGGAGGTACAGGCCACGGGAACACTGCCACCCTCGGCACGTTAAGAGGGAGGGAGAAAGCCGCAGGCTTTCGGAAGGGGTCGGCGCAGCCGACGTTCCCGTGGCCTGTACCTCCCGGGAACGGCGGGGGTCAGGAGAGCCGGGAGACGGCGTAGGAGATTCTGGCGGCTGTCTCGGACCTGCCGATACGGGCGATGATGTCAGCGATGCCAAGACCACTGGCGGAACCGGCGAGGGAGAGACGGAGCGCGTTCATCACCTTGCCCATAGGCCATTCGTTCGAACGGATGGATCCTCGACCGCAGCACCTCCGGCCTCCCCGGGCCATGTCCCTGAATATTCAGAAATGAATTCTCCCACCTTGACCACAAGCTCCGAAATCTCCGGCTTGAAGAACTTGTCCACGTCCTTTGCGAGGAAAGGCGCAGTCAAGCTGTCGTCGAACACTTTCGCACGAGGGTCCGGCTGACGCTTCGCATCAGCCTGCTGTGGCTCCACGGATGCACCGGCCTTGATGCCGTACGCCTCGAAGTCCTTCGGTGAGACGAAGAGGTAGGAAGCCACGGTCCAGAAATCCTTGACGAATGTCGCCCTCTCCTTGGTGAAAGAGACGATGCTGCGGACATATTCACGGGTGACTACATGATTGACGAGATCAGCGCCGGCTTCATTGACGCTGGCACCTGCAGCCTTCGCACAGGCCGGGCAGTTGACAACCTTTATTCCATGTGATTCAAGAACCGGGATGAAGAGTCCGGTGAGTTCCTCATCAGTCTTGAGTCTGAGATATTCCTTGTTGAACCAGCGGGCCTTCTCAGGGTTGAACTTGGCCCCGGACTTGCTGACCTTGTCGATAGAGAAAGCATCGGTAAGCTCCTTCATGGAGAACATCTCCTGCTCAGTGCCCGGGTTCCATCCCAGCATCGCAAGAAGGTTGACGAAAGCCTCAGGGAAATAGCCGTCCTCGCGGTAGCCGCGATAGGTCTCGCCCTCGGCGCTGAGCCCGTTGCGCGGGCACACAGGGAA
>JAKSJH010000025.1 GCA_024398315.1 Bacteroidales bacterium | reverse complement strand
TGAAAATTGTAACTGAAAAGCAGGCATTTGCCTGCTTTTTTCTTTTTTAGTAGTTTTTTGAATGAATATTCATTATATTTGAGCAACACTAACAGTAACCACCCTGCCTGACGCGACAGGACTTATACCTATTTATGGAGCATAAAGTAATAGATGCCAAGGATGTAGTGATAAGGTTCGCGGGAGACTCCGGTGACGGAATGCAGCTCACCGGCTCTCTTTTCGCCGACACATCAGCCATCTACGGCAACGAACTGTCAACATTCCCTGATTATCCTGCCGAGATCAGGGCTCCGCACGACACTGTCGCCGGAGTGTCAGGATTCCAGATCCACATCGGCAGCTGTGATGTGAAGACTCCCGGCGATTTCTGTGACCTTCTGGTCGCGATGAACCCCGCCGCCCTCAAGGCCAACGCAAAGTGGTGCAAGCCCACTGCGATGATTCTGGTCGATGAGGATTCTTTCGACGAGGGAGCCATAAAGAAGGCCGGTTTCAAGACGGACAATCCATTCACGGAACTGAAAGTCGAGGACCGCACGCTGATTGTGGCCCCAATCTCGACTCTGACTAAAGAAAGTCTTAAGGACAGCGGCATGGAGCAGAAGGCCATCCTCAAGTGCAAGAACATGTTCACTCTCGGAATGGCCTGCTTCATATTCAGCCGTCCTTTGGATTTCATCTACAAATACCTGGAAAAGAAGTTCTCCAAGAAGCATCCCGAGGTCATAGCCCCGAACAAGAAGGTCCTTTTCGACGGCTTCAACTACGCCGCCAACATCCAGGCCATCCCTAACACATATGTCATCGAACCGGCGGAACTGAAGAAGGGAATCTACAGGAACATCACAGGCAACCAGGCGACGGCCTGGGGTCTTCTCGCAGCTTCGGAGAAGTCTCATCTCCCCCTTTTCTGCGGTTCGTATCCTATCACACCGGCAACCGCCATCCTGGAGGAACTGGCAATCTACAAGAGCTTGGGCGCCAAGACTTTGCAGGCTGAAGACGAGATTGCGGGAATATGCACGGCGATCGGTGCATCCTATGCCGGCAACCTGGCGGTCACAACCACTTCTGGCCCGGGCCTTTCCCTTAAGAGCGAGGCTCTCGGACTTGCCGTGATGGCGGAACTGCCGCTTGTGGTCGTGGATGTCCAGAGAGGTGGCCCGTCAACGGGTCTGCCTACAAAGACTGAGCAGGCTGACCTTGACCAGGCTCTGTACGGCCGTAACGGAGAATGCCCTCTGGCCATTGTCGCGGCCCATTCTCCTTCCGACTGCTTTGATGCGGCGTTCAATGCGGCCAAGATAGCTTTGGAGCACATGACTCCCGTCATCCTCATGTCAGAAGGTTTCCTGGGCAACGGTTCGGAGCCATGGAGGATTCCGAGCATGAGTGATTATCCCGAAATCAGACCACCGTTCGCCACAGGGGCCCTGGGCGCCCATGACCGTTTCAAACCTTTTGAGAGGGACCCGGAAACACTTGTCAGAAAGTGGGCCGTTCCGGGCATGAAAGGATTCGAGCACAGGGTCGGAGGACTTGAGAAGAACCATGCGGGTGTTCTTTCCACCGATCCGGAGAACCATGCCACAATGGTGGCTGAACGTGAGGAGAAGATCGCAAGGATAGCCGCCTGCATCCCTGACCTCAAGGTCGACGGACCATCTTCGGGCGAAGTCCTCGTGGTCGGATGGGGAGGTACCTATGGCCATCTGCTGTCCGCATGCCATGCCCTCAGAGAGGCGGGCAGAGATGTCTCCCTGGCTCATTTCGACTACATCAAACCTGTTCCGAAAAACACCGGAGATGTCCTGTCTTCTTTCAAGAAGGTTATCGTCTGCGAACTCAACAGCGGACATTTCGCAAAATATCTCAGAGGTCTTTTCCCTGGGGTGGAGATCAAGCAGTTCAACAAAATCCAGGGACAGCCTTTCCTTGTTCAGGAACTTGTCTCTGCAATTGAAAAGGAGTTCTAGCCATGGCAAATCTGACATTCAAGGATTTCAAGAGCGACCAGGAAGTGCGCTGGTGCCCGGGTTGCGGTGACCACGCCGTGCTTGCCGCCCTCCAGAGGGCTCTCCCAAAGGTGAGCCAGGCTCTGGGATATGAAAAAGAGAGATATGTGATAGTGTCCGGAATCGGCTGCTCGTCCAGGCTCCCGTATTACATGGACACCTACGGTTTCCATTCCATCCACGGCCGCGCCACGGCTATCTCGACCGGCATCAAGGTCGCCAACCCTACTCTTACCGTATGGCAGGCCTGTGGCGACGGTGACGCCCTGGCCATCGGCGGCAACCATTTCATCCACGCTATCCGAAGGAACATCGACATCAACATAATCCTGTTCAACAACCAGATCTACGGTCTGACGAAGGGGCAGTATTCTCCTACATCCCGTTTCGGAGCCATCACGAAGACATCTCCATACGGTACCGTGGAACATCCTTTCAATCCGGGCAGTCTTGTGCTCGGAGCCAAGGGAACCTTCTTTGCCAGAAGCCTCGACACTGAACTCAAGCTCAACGAGGAGATCATGACCCAGGCCGCCCTGCACGACGGCTGCTCGGTGATGGAGATGTTGACCAACTGCGTCATATTCAATGACGGAGCTCACAAGGAAATCTCCGATCCGGCCAGCAAGGCTGACAGGACGATAACCCTTCACCACGGGGAGAAGATGATCTATGGAAGGAACAGGGACAAAGGATTGGTCTATAACGGCAGTGAGATCAGGTCTGTCACGATAGGGGAGAACGGAGTCACAGAAGATGACATCCTGGTCCACGACGCACACAGCGACTTCATCGGTCTGCACATGGCTCTGGCTGACATGAAGGGAGACCTCCCGGTCGCCCTCGGAGTTATCCGCGACGTCAAGTCGATCACTTACGACGACGGAGTCCGCGAACAGGTGAAGGACGTCATGCGCTCGTCCAGGATCCATTGCGTGGATGATCTCCTGCGCAGCGGCTCGACCTGGGAGGTTAAATAAGAAACACACTTTTTAACATTCTGAATATGAAGACATCAGTGATTATGACCCGCCTTCAGGCGAAGTATCCTGGAGAGAAGGAATATCTCCAGGCGGTCCAGGAAGTTCTGGAATCAATAGAGGATGTCTACAATCAGCATCCTGAATTCGAACAGGCGAAGATCGTGGAAAGGATTGTTGAGCCTGACCGGATGTTCACGTTCCGTGTCACCTGGGTGGATGACAACGGTACCGTGCAGACAAACACGGGTTACAGAGTGCAGTTCAACAGCGCCATAGGACCTTACAAAGGAGGACTGCGCTTCCACAGCGCCGTGACTCCTTCCATGCTTAAGTTCCTCGGCTTTGAACAGACCTTCAAGAACGCCCTCACCACGCTCCCTATGGGCGGGGCCAAAGGAGGTTCCGATTTCAGTCCGAAGGGCAGGTCGGATGCAGAGATAATGCGTTTCTGCCAGGCCTTCATGCTCGAACTCTGGCAGTGCATCGGTCCCGACCAGGACATCCCGGCCGGTGACGTCGGAGTGGGAGGCCGTGAGATCGGCTATCTCAACGGAATGTACCAGAAACTCGCCAGGCAGTACCACACCGGTGTGCTGACCGGGAAGGGTGAGACCTGGGGAGGATCCATCCTCCGTCCGGAGGCCACGGGGTTCGGTGCCTTGTATTTCACTCAGCACGTCCTCCACAAGGCCGGCAAGGACATCGCAGGTCAGAAGGTCAGCGTCTCCGGGTTCGGCAACGTTGCCTGGGGGGCCGTCAAGAAGGCACGTCAGCTCGGTGCCGTCGTGGTGGCGGTTTCGGGACCGGACGGAGTCTGCCACATAAAAGACGGAATGACCGAGGAGATGAATGAATATATGCTCTGGATGCGTTCGTCCAACAGGGACAGGGTGGAGGACCTCGCGACAAAGTTCCCGGACAAGGTGGAATTCATCCCCGGGAAGAAGTCATGGAGCATACCTTGCGACATCGCCCTTCCTTGCGCATTCCAGAATGAACTTGACGAGGAGGATGCAAAGCAGCTGAAAGCCAACGGATGCTGGTGCTGCTGTGAGGTCTCCAACATGGGCTGCCGTCCTGAGGCGATTCATTTCTTCCAGTCCAACGGCATCATATTCGCTCCTGGAAAGGCTGTCAATGCCGGCGGAGTCGCCACTTCCGGCCTTGAGATGACCCAGAATGCCGGCCACATCAGCTGGTCAGCCGAAGAGGTCGATTCCAAGCTCCACTGGATCATGAAGAGCATCCACGAGCAGTGCGTCAAGTTCGGAACCCGTCCTGACGGCACGGTGGACTATGTCAAGGGAGCCAATGTCGCCGGATTCATGAAAGTTGCGCAGGCGATGCTCGAGCAGGGAATTGTCTAACGGTTCCTGCGGCTGTACTTCCTGGCGTACTTCGGATCGAAGGTCATGTTGAGGAGGTGGGCCAGCCGGTATCCCGCATTACGTATCTGTGACTGGGCCAGGGGAGCCATCTCCCTGGTCCAGTTCTTTCCTAGAGCCGTTCCTTCCTTGACCTGATGGACCGGCCAGCTGACGCGCGCTATGTCCGCGCCCCAGTCGTAAGGACCTCCCTTGACGATTTCGGAATATTCCTTCTCACTTCCGGTGTCGAAGAGGAAGGCGAGGTCGGAGAAGGACCATGGGTACTTCGTGGTCAGCAGCATGTCGTCCCAGATAGTGTGGTAGCGGACCTCGCTGCCGTTGTACCTGACCGTGTAGTAGCCGATGCTCATCTCCTCGGGATTGTAGCGGATGTGCTCGGGGCAGTGCATGTCGCCGACGAAGTGGACCAGCATCACCAGCTCGTTCCATCTGAGAGAGTCGGAGAGGTTCTTCCAGTCCTTAAGGTCTTCTGCGTACTGCTCCACGAAATGGATGCAGTTCTTTACGTAGCGTCCGTTGTCGTTGATGCCCCGGAACGGGACGAAATCCATGCTGCTTTCGAACGTGTGCGGATGGTTGTGGAGACGCTTGCTTCCGTCCGTGGGGTCGAAACCGGCGTCGATGAACATGACGGCCTTGTAGTCGTCGGCGTAGGAGGCATATTCGGTAATATGCTCCCCGTGCATTATCTCGTCGATTGCGGACCTGGTGGTTTCCGTGAGATGGTTCTCCGCTATCCTGGCGATGGTGGCATGACCGAATCTGCCCCAACCGAAGGCGCTGCTGGCACATGTCGTGACAGCCAGAGCGAGTGTCAAGATTTTCTTCTTCATGAAACCAAAAGTAATATTTTTTGCGTAAATTTGCAGACTGTACTGAGAATAAGTTTTAAATATTGTTATAATGTCCAACACAAAATTTAATGTAAAGTATTGTGTACTTCTGCCTATCGTGCTGATTGTCACAATATTCCTTTGGTGCTGCCCTGCATCCTTCTTTGGAAGCCTGGGCGATGTCCTCACAGTCACACAGCAGCGTACGATCGCCATCTTCGCATTCGCAGCTCTGATGTGGATCTTCGAGATCGTTCCTAACTGGGTGACCTCTCTCATGGTGATCGTCATCTCGCTCCTCACCATCTCCAGCAAGAGCATCGGATTCCTTATGGAGACCGGTGACGACAGCAAGTTTGTCGCCATGAAGGAACTCATGCGTTCATTCGCCGATCCGGTGGTTATGCTCTTCCTCGGAGGTTTCGTCCTCGCAATCGTCGCATCAAAGTACGGCATGGACGTCACCATGGCCCGCATTCTTCTCAAGCCTTTCGGAAAGAGACCTAAGACAGTGCTCCTCGGTGTCCTCATCGTCATCTCCATCTTCTCGATGTTCATGAGCAACACCGCCACCGCAGCAATGTTCCTCGCATTCCTCGCCCCTGTCTTCGCATCACTTCCTGACACAGACGCAAAGGGCAAGGTCGGCATAGCCCTGGCCATTCCTATCGCAGCCAACATCGGCGGCATCGGAACCCCTATCGGAACCCCTCCGAACGCTACAGCTGTAGGTAACCTCGATTCCCTCGCAGGCATCACCATCGGCTTCGGCGACTGGGCTCTCCGCATGATTCCGTTCGTCGTTGTCATGATTCTCTTCGCTTGGCTTCTCCTCTGCTTCTTCTATCCTTTCAAGTCCAATGAGATCGTTCTTGAGATCAAGAAGGATGACCATAAGAAGGACTACAAGGACTATGTGGCATGGATTACCTTCGGTGTCACCATCCTCCTCTGGATGACCGAACAGCTCCACGGCATCAGTTCCAACATCGTTGCGCTCATCCCTCTCGCAGTCTATACCGCTACCGGAGTCTTCACCAAGGAAGACATCAAAGACATCAACTGGGACGTTCTCTGGTTGGTAGCTGGAGGTTTCGCCCTCGGATATGCACTTGACGGAACAGGCCTCGCAAAGGCTCTAGTCACCTCCATCGACTTCAGCGCGATGAGCATCATCGTTGTCTTCATCGTTGCAGGTCTTATCTGCTACCTCCTTTCCAACTTCATCAGCAACTCCGCTACAGCCGCTCTCCTGATCCCTATCATGATCGCAATGGGCAAGGGCCTCATGGAGTCTTCCAACGCCGATGCATTCATGGCATTCGGCGGCCAGGCCGGCCTCTCAGTGTTCGTGGCTGTCTGCGCTTCAGTTGCAATGTGTCTCCCTATCTCAACTCCTCCGAATGCCATCGCCGCATCTACCGGACTTGTCGAGACAAAGGACATGACCAAGGTCGGCCTCATCGTCGGTGTCGTCGGACTTGTCCTCGGATTCTTCTGGGTGACCAAGTTCTTCCCGTTCGCATAACAAGTTTTATCATACCGTACCAGGAGGATGCAGGCCGTCTTCCTGGTATGATTTTAAATGAATATTGATATGAAGAATAGAATTATCGCAGTCGCTGCCCTCGCAGCCCTCTGCTCTTTCGGAGCCTATGCCCAGGAGGCATCTGCTCCACAGTTCAAGTGGTACGGTTTCATCCGCAACTATTTCACCTACGACACCCATGAGAGCACAGCCGGTACTGAGGATCTCTACTACTGGATGCCGAAGGACAATGATGAGAAGGGTACTTCCAACTTCACCGCCCTCACCTCTCGTCTCGGTCTTGATGTCACCGGCTATGAGGTAAACGGCTACAAGGTAGGTGCAAAGATTGAAACCGACTTCTACAGCAAGAGCGGCACGACCGCAATCCTCCGTCTCCGTCAGGCCTATGTCACGATGGCCAAGGACGGAAGGACATGGAAGGTCGGCCAGGCATGGCACCCTATGGCCGCCGACATGCCTGACATCTTCTCCCTTGAGACCGGCGCTCCTTTCGGACCGTTCAGCCGTACTCCGCTCGTAAGCTTTGACACGAAGGCCAGCGATGCCAGCAGCTTCACTCTTGCAGCCATCTGGCAGATGCAGTACACCTCCACCGGCCCTGCCGGCGCTGTCGCAGATTACATGAAGTATGGTGGAATCCCTGAGCTTTATTTCGGATGGAACTACAAGTCCGGTTCATTCCTTTCAAGGATCGGAGCCGACTACATCAGCATCAAGCCGTACAAGGACAACGCCGGACGCACGTCCAACCTCTCCTTCTACATGTACGACCAGTACACCGGCAAGAACTGGAACGTCAAGAACAAGATCACCTATGCTTCCGACGGCTCTCACATGAACCTCATCGGCCGCTACGGAATCTGCGGAACCACTGACGGGGCTTATGATTTCGCCTCAACAAGGAACGTCTCCGACTGGTTCACTCTCCAGTACAAGGCCGGCGCTCTCCGTCCTGCCCTCTTCCTCGGCTACATCAAGATGTTCGGAGCCAAGGAGGACATCGTCGGAGATGCCTTCTTCAAGAACAGCGCTGAGAAGATCAACCAGATGTACCGCATCCAGCCTGAGGTTGTCTACAACCTTGGCAAGGTTGCATTCGGTCTCGAGTACATGCTCACCGCTGTCCAGTACGGCAAACATGCTTCCAATCTGGTTGTTGCTGACAACCTCCACTGGGTGAAGAACAACCGTATCCAGATGATGGTCAAGTACACCTTCTAAGGGTTCTTTCAATACATTCAGATGGCTCCTGTCTCGTTCCATGAGACAGGAGCCGTTTGTTTTTCTCCTTTTTTTCACTATCATTGTATAGTCATTATTCTGCAGATGGAAAACGAAAGCAAACGACTTTATCCTTTGAGATTCCTTGACGAGAGCGAGGACAGACAATGGGGAAAGGAGACCTGGCATGTCGCAGACACTGGAGCCAGGGACTCCATGACGAGTGAAGGCTGGCTTGGTGGAAGCACCTTGACAGACCTGATGGAAACCTACCTTGAACGGGTTGTGGGCGATGATGTCTTTGAAAGCTACGGACTTCAGTTTCCTCTGATGGTCAAGACGCTCGATGTGAAAGGCAGTCTTCCTTTAAAGGTTAACGTTTCCGACCAGGTGGCGTTCGACCGTTACGACTCCCTTGGCAAGACTGCATTGTGGTATGTCCAGGAGGCTGGCAGCGACGCTCTGCTCTATCTTGGTTTTTCGAAGGACATGGACGGCGGGGGACTCTATTCCCGCTGCCAGGACGGCTCTCTGGAGGAAGTCCTGAATGCTGTCCATCCTCATCCCGGAGATGTTTTCCTGATCAGGCCCGGGATGGTATATTCAGCCGGCCATGGGCTCAGAATCGTGGAGATCGGAGAGAGTTCCGAACTGGCGTTGAACATCTACAACTGGGGCAAGGACCTTCCGGAAGGTGAGTCCCTTCTTCTGGAAGAGGCCATGGATCTGATAGACTACGGCCGGAGCGACTCCTGCCCGCTGGAATCAGTCGGGGATATTGTCAGTATTCCTGAATTCAAAGTCACCGGGCTGCCGCTCAAGGCGCCTCTGCACATATTCTCTGACCAGCCCGGAAGCTTTGCGATCTACTTCTGCGCCAAGGGAGAGGCAATGGTCAGGGTCCCTTCCGAGTCCGACCCGTCAAAGAGAGATGACTACAAGCTTCTCCAGGGCCGTACGATCCTTGTGCCTTCCGAGGTGGACGACTTCTACCTCTATCCTCTTGCAGAGGGTACGGTTCTGCTCGAAGCGATGATGGAGAGAACCGAGGTGCCGGATGACTACACAGGAGAGAAAGAATCTGAATCGGCTCAAGTATATGATGGAGGAGAGGATGAACCGGATCCACATGAAATGACATGGAGAGGATAGACAAATATCTTTGGGCAATCAGGGTTTTCAAGACCCGTTCCGAGGCCACGGATGCCTGCAAGGGCGGAAAGGTCAAGGTGGACGGCGTGAACGCCAAACCTTCCCGTCCGGTGAAGGCAGGTGAGACCATACTTGTCCGGAAAGGGCCTGTGCAATACTCCTACAAGGTGCTCCAGTCCCTTGGAAACCGTGTGGGGGCGAGACTTGTCCCTGAATATGCCGAAAACCTGACTCCTGATTCGGAGATGGAGAAACTGAAATCGCCCGTCGAGACCTTCTTCCTGAAGAGGGATCCTGGCGCCGGACGTCCTACCAAGAAGGATCGCAGGTCGATGGAGGAGGCCTGGGACCAGCTTGATTTCAACATTGCTCCTGAAGACATACCGGACGATATCATTGAAAGGTTCGGCTTGTCAGAAGACGACTTATGACAGAAACTATGACACCATTCCTCAAACAGGTCGCTGACCATTACATGGCGGAGGGAGGCATTTCCCGCCGCTGTTTCGTCTTCCCCAACAGACGAAGCCAGGTCTTCTTCATGAAGTATCTGGGAGAACTGGTCAAGGAGAAGGGCGTTCCCGTTGTGGCGCCTGAGTCCCTTGCCATAGATGATTTTTTCAACAGACTCTCAAAGGTCCATGCATCAGACAGAGTGGATCTGCTTCTGGAACTGTACCGTTCCTATTCGGAACTGAACAGAAAGGCGGAACCGCTGGATGAATTCGTGTTCTGGGGAGATGTGATCCTGGCTGATTTCGATGATGTGGACAAGTATCTGGTGGATGCCGCCGGACTGTTCGCTAACGTGTCTGATTTCAAGGCCATCCAGGATTCATATTCCTACCTTACACCGGTCCAGGCGAAGGCGGTCGAGAACTTCATCTCTCATTTCCGCAACGAAGGAAGGCTGACTGTCAGACTGGATTCGGACTCTCCGAACGTCAAGGAGAGGTTCCTCCAGATCTGGAACCTGCTCTATCCGCTGTACTGTGATTTCAGGACCAGGCTGGCTGGCCAGGGCAAGGCCTATGCGGGCATGATCTACCGTGACCTGGCTGAGAGGCTGCGTGAGGAAAGCGCTGTGGACGTGATGGAAGAGGCGTTCCCGGATGTGGACGGATTCGTGTTCGTCGGTCTGAACGCTCTCAATGAGTGTGAGAAGGTTGTGCTGCGCAAGATGAGGGATGCCCGTATTGCGGAGTTCTGCTGGGACTGGTGCTCGTCGATGGTGAAGGACCCTCTGAACAAGAGTTCTTTCTTCATGGCCAGGAATGTGGAGGACTTCCCACCGGCCTTTGACTTGGAGAAAGTGGATAGTGTGCCCGAACTTGAGGTTGTCAGCATCCCTTCCTCCGTAGGTCAGGCCAAACTGCTTCCGGAACTTCTGAAGGATGACGGCTGTGCTGTGATTCTGCCGGATGAGACCCTTCTGGTGCCGGTCCTCAATTCCATCCCGCCTGAGATCAAGGACATCAATGTGACCATGGGCTTCCCGATGAAGAACAGCTCGTTCTTCGATTTCCTGAGGGTGGTGACAGCCATGCAGATGCATCTGCGCCGCAAGGACGGGCAGTGGCTTTTCTATCACAGACAGGTCTGGGAAGTGTTCTCTTCGAACATATTCAGACTACTTTCTGAAGGTGATGAAGAACTGGCCGGAACAATCGCAAGGATCAAGGCGGACAAGAAATATTATGTCCCGCAGCAGGACTTGGCAGGACATCCTCTCCTGGAACTTGTTTTCTGTCCGGCAGTGACTGACCCTAAATCAGTAGATTCTTCGCAGACAGATGCAATCGCGCTCTGGCTCAGGAATATGGTCAAAGGACTGGCGCCAAGGTTCGCTCAGGACCCGACGCTGGCCATGGAACTGGAATTCGCAAGGGCGGCCTACAAGGCTGCAGGCACGCTTCACTCCAAGCATCTGTCCGTTCTTCCCGCCACCTGGCTCAGACTTCTTGACCAGCTCCTTTCTCCTGTGTCCGTACCATTCAACGGAGAACCTCTCAAGGGACTTCAGATCATGGGACCGCTGGAGACCAGGTCTCTTGATTTCAAGAAGGTTGTGATACTGTCCTGCAACGAAGGCTGCTTCCCGAGGCGGTCGGTCAGCTCATCATTCATCCCTCCTGAGCTCAGGAAGGGCTTCTCCCTGCCTACTTATGAATATCAGGATGCGGTATGGGCATATTACTTCTACCGTCTCATCCAGAGGGCGGAGAAGGTGACCATGATATACGACTCAAGGACGGAAGGCTTGAAGAAAGGGGAGGAGAGCCGCTACATCAAGCAGCTGGAATACCATTTCGGACTTCCTGTGAAAAGACGTTTCGCAAGGTCGGGCATTCCTCAGCCTCTGGAAGTCAGCGACATCGTCAAGACCGAGGAGGATGTCGAGACCATCAGGTCAAGATACCTTTCGGCCTCCTCTCTGAAGAATTACCTGGACTGTCCGGCAAAGTTCTACTACAGTTTCGTGAAGAGACTCAAGAAAAGAGACGAAGTAAGCGAGGACCTGGATGCCGGGATGCTCGGAAATGCATTCCACAAGACCATGCAGGCCATCTATGACCGTCCAAAGGTGACTCGGGACTACCTCAGGTCCGTCAAGGCTGACCGCAACGGCATCAAATCCATCGTGCGTCCTGTCATCCTGGATGAACTGAAGGCCCTTGAGGTCACGGGAAGGGACCTGGTGGTGGAGGACGTTGTCATCGAGTATGTCATCAAGACAATCGAAAGGGATCTGGAACTGCTTGAAACCGCCGGCTCGGACGCCTTCGACATCCTCGGGCTGGAACAGACTTTCAAGGGTGAATATGACGGATTCCGCTTCCTGGGCATCGTCGACAGACTGGACAGCCTGAGACCAGGGGAAGTGAGGATAGTCGACTACAAGACCGGAAAGGTCGAAGATGCAGATGTCGACATCAATGATTCCAATGCTGAGTCCATAGTCTCCGCTCTGTTCGGGGAAGATAACAACGGAAGGCCCAAGATCGCTTTCCAGCTCTTCCTTTACGACCTTCTGTGTCAGAACGATTCCCGTGTCAGAGACTGCCGCTTGGTGAACTCGGTCTATCCTCCGGCCGGTTTCTTCAGCAAGCCTGTCAGGGAGGACGCTGTCAGCCAGGAGTTCGTGAGACTGACAAAGGAGAGACTCAGCGCTCTTCTCGCCGAGATGGTGTCCCTCGAGATTCCTTTCCGCCGGACATCGGACGAGAAAACTTGCTCATATTGTGATTTCAGGATGATCTGCGGAAGATGATAAGAATAATGAAAGCATCTGCGGGTTCGGGCAAGACGTTCCAGCTCGCAAAGACATACATACGTCTGCTGCTGTGCAGTGAGGAGCCTCACATGTACCGTCACATTCTCGCCGTCACTTTCACCAACAAGGCGACCGACGAGATGAAGCGCAGGATCCTCAAGGAACTACATGCCCTTTCCACGGATCCGGCTTCGTCCCATTACTGCGAAGACCTTCTTCCCTTTTTCAAGGAAGAGAAGGAATTGAAGCAGAAGGCAAGGCGCGCGATGTGCGACATTCTTCACGACTACGGAGCGTTCGCAATCAGCACAATCGACAGTTTCTTCCAGCAGACCCTTAGGTCGTTCTCCCGCGAGATAGGCCAGTTCCCGGGCTATCAGATTGAGCTGGAGACCGGTGCGTTGGTGGAGGAAAGCGTCGACCGTGTCCTTGACTCTCTTTCAGAGGATGAACCGCAGCTCCTCCGCTGGCTGAAGAACAGCGTGATGGAGGACTTGAACGAGGGAAGACGCTACAACCTTGAGAACAGTCTCAAGGATGTGGCAAAGAATCTCAAGTCAGATGAGCACAGGGCCGCTGTCGAACAGTACGGCCTGGATGAGGAGAAGGAATATTCAAGAGAGCATCTCAAGGAACTCAAGAAGTCGCTGGTCCGGATCACCGAGACGTTCAAGAAGGATGTCACTCTGGCCGCAAAGGCCTTCGCCAGCGCCTGCGGGGAGGTCGGACTGCAACCGGGGGACTTCTCCAGGAATGCGTTTGACAAGGTCTTCCGTGCCGCCTCGGACGGGTACGACGGCGTCTCCGACGTGCCGACTCCCGCAATGCTCAAGAAGTGCGATGACTATTCTTCCTGGTTCAGAAAGGCTGACAGGGAACGGTTCGCTGACTATGAAGACAGACTGACGTCGCTCTACCGCAGTTACTGCGACCTGTTCGGGGATCGTATGGCTGCATCTGAAACAGCCCGGGTCATCTCGTCAAATCTGGTCGAGCTGGGAATCGCCGGTGAACTCTACAGGGAATTCGAGGCCCTGCTGAAAGAAAAGAATGTCCTCAGTCTGGACAAGTCCAACACACTCCTGAGGGACATCATCGATGGCTCTGACGCTCCGTTCGTCTATGCAAAGACAGGTGTCAGATACGAGAACTACCTTCTGGACGAGCTCCAGGACACTTCCAGGGTAGCACGGGAGACCTTCATGCCGCTTATCAAGGAGAGTGATTCTTCCGGCAGGGAGAATCTTCTGGTCGGAGACGTCAAGCAGAGCATCTACCGCTGGAGAGGATCCGACTGGAAGATGATGGCCTCCGAGGTCCAGGAAAAGTTTGCCGGCTGCATTGTCGACACTCTGGACAGCAACTACAGGAGCCTCAGGAACATTGTGGATCTTAACAACGGATTCTTCCCTTTCTGTGCGCAGAAGCTTGATTCCATGCTGGGCCTCAATGACCGGCTTCCGGTTTCGGCCATATATTCAGACAGCAGTCAGAAGATAAAGACATCGCAGGAGGATGAGGGCCTTGTCGAGGCGTTGTTCTGTGACCGTGAAAAGTGTCTGGCAAAAGTCCTGGAAACTGTCCGCAGATTCATTGACAGCGGTTCCAGACCTGACGAGACAGCCATCCTCGTTAGAACGAACAGCAGAGGCTCTGAAATAGCCAAGTATCTGATGGATAACGGTATAGGTGTTGTCTCGGATGATTCCCTCTTTGTCAGGTCCTCTCCGGTCGTCCGCCGCGTCGTTTCTTTGATGTCGTCGGCTGCCAATCCTGATGACACAATAGGTTCCTTCCTCGCCGGTGAAGTTGGGACTGACGTCAGGAACATTCCGGCAATGTCCCTCACGGATCTTTGCGAGCATCTGCTGAGAATCATAAAGTCAAGTGACGAGCAGGCGTTCGTGTCCCAGACCCAGTACATCCAGGCTTTCATGGACTTTGTCCAGGATTACTCCAGCCTCAACGGCAATTCGCTGAGCGGATTCCTGAAGAAATGGGATGAGTCCGACCCGAAGATAGCGTCTCCCGCTGATCCGGACTGTGTAAGGATCATGACCATCCACAAATCCAAGGGTCTGGAGTTCCGTCATGTGATCATTCCATTCGCCCACGAGACAGGCATGTTCAAGTCGGACTGCCACTGGGTCAGACCGGATGTCAAGGGCACTGAGCTGGAGGGCGTCGCTGAAGGTGTGTATCATGTCCAGCTGTCGAAACCAGGCAGGGACCACACTCTTTTCCATGGAGACTGCATCAATGAGATGTACCTTCAGTTCATCGACAACATCAACACTTTCTATGTCGCCCTGACAAGGGCCGTGGCGACGTTGACCGTCATCGCCGACCGCCCTTCCGAAGACTGCATGAAGGCCGCCTCGGCAGGCGACGGCTTTGAATTCAGCAATTTCTCCCAGATTCTGGCCACCTATCTGGAGTCGTCCTGCAAGAATTTGAAGTACAGCAGGACAGACGTGGACGGCGTCCTTGAATATTCAAAAGGCACTCTTCCTCCCCATCCTTCCGCGGCTGCGGATGGCGGCGGGTCTGAGGAGGCGGTCCTGCCAGGCTATCCATCCTTCCCGCTCAATCCGGAAGCGGGGGACCAGGATGAGGATGTCCGTGAAAGGGGAAGACTCAAGTTCAGCGCGGATTCTCTGGAATTCTTCCTTGACGAGGCGGATGCTTCCGTATCCGCCAGGTTCAACGGAACCGTGATGCATTCAATTCTTTCCAAGGTTAAAGCTCCCGCCGACCTTCCTGGTGCTGTCAACGATGCAGTGCTTTCGGGTGATCTGGCTCAGGAAGATGCTCAGGCCTGTGCCGTGAAGCTCGGGGAGGCCGTCTCGAAGCATCCTGAATGGTTCCCTGAATCAGGATCCGAAATCCTCGCAGAAGTGCCTCTCATCGACACTGACGGCTGCCTCTACAGACCTGACAGGGTGCTGGTCAGGGATGGCAGGGTGACTGTCATAGATTACAAGTTCGGAGAAAAGAACCGCCGCTATGCCCGTCAGGTACGGCACTACGCTGACATGTGGTCCAGGATGGGGTACGAAGTCGACAGCGCTGTCATCTGGTATGTCAATACCGACGAAGTCGAGTGACGTCCACTTGTCGGTTTTGATAATTTGACTATATTTGTAAACTTATAACAATTGGAAAATGGTAGCTTCAGACAACACGATAAAACTATACTACAACACTGAAAGAGAAAATCTTCAGATGCCTGAATATGGCCGTAACATTCTCAGGATGGTGGAACATCTAAAGGAAATTCCGGACAAGGAGACCCGTACCGCACAGGCAAGGGCCGTCGTGAAGGCGATGGAACTGCTCAACCCACAGGTGCACACACAGGAGAACTACGAACAGAAGCTCTGGGACCATCTTTTCATCATCTCCGGCTACGACCTGGACATCGATGCTCCGTACCCGATGCCGGTCCCGGAAGAAAGGGATTCCAAGCCGATGCCGGTCCCTCTGGTGAAGACCCCGGTGAAGGCCACTCACTACGGCCGCAACATCGAAAGCATAATCGACCTGGTTGCCGGTGAGCCTGACGGTGAGGTCAAGACCGCCCTCATCAAGTCCCTGGCCATCTACATGAGGCAGCAGTACCTCATCTGGAACAAGGACAGCGTCGCCGACGAGACCATATTCGCAGACATCGAGAAACTCTCAGGCTACAGGATCAAGGTCCCTGCCGGACTGGAACTCTCGAAGATTTCCTCTGATTCGTCTTTCGCCCGCCCGAGCCTCAGTCCTAACGTGGGAGGCGGCGGACGTCCTAACAAGTTCGCCAGGAAATCCAACCGCAGGAACAGGAAATGAGACTTTTTTCTTTATGGAGAGACATGGATGACGATGACAAGGTCAGGCTGACGAAGACTGTCGGACTGATCATGGCGGTGTTCACTGTGTTCACCCTCCTGTCTCTCGTTTCCTATCTTTTCACCTGGAAATACGACCAGAGCCATCTTCTGGTGAAGGTTTCCGACCTGGACTATGATGTAAGGAACCTGTGCGGTTCGCTTGGCTTCAGATGGTCCGACCTCCTTGTCAGGCGGTGGCTCGGACTCGGCGGTTTCGCCTTGACGGTGATCCTTTTCGCCGTTTCTGTCAGACTCCTGATGAAACGCTGGCATTTCCCGATGCTCCGTACGGTCCTGCTCACTGTTGTGGGAGGTTTCCTGGTCTCGTTCGTGCTGGCCTTCATCTCCCGTTTATTCGGTCTCGGGAACAGTTTCGGCGGCGGTCTCGGCGGCCAGTGCGGCGACACCGTCGTGACTTGGTCCGTCAGCCTTCTGGGCGGCTTCATAACCGCTCTTCTCCTTATCTGCCTTATCGTCTTCTGGCTTTATCTTGCCAGCAGGAGATTCTCCGTGTGGTTCAATTCCCTTGGAGAGAAGAAGACTGAGGAAACTGTTGAAACTGAAATGGTTGAAGAACCTGTCAGGCCGCTGCGCCCGTCTCCGGTGCATGAGGCTGTGCCGGAACCGGCTCCGGCTCCCGAACCGCTGGTCTCCCGTCCTGTCACCGCGCCTGTCCCTCAGCCCGCACCTCAACCTGTCCCTCAGCCTGCCCCTGCTGACAACCGCTTGGAAGTCATCAAGGATGACAGCCTGTCGACCAAGGTGACGAAGGATCTTCCTAGAATCAATGTACGCGACGAACTCCCCAAGTACGAGTTCCCTTCCCTTGAACTGCTTGAGGAGCATGCTTCAGACCGCTATGAGGTCTCCGACGAGGAGCTCGAACGTAACAACAACAAGATACGCTCGACTCTTGGCAACTACAAGATCCAGGTCAATGACGTGAAGGCCATAGTCGGTCCGACCGTGACTCTCTACAAGGTCTATCCGGCTCCGGGAGTCAAGATTTCCGACATCAAGAAACTCCAGGAGGACATCGGCATGTACCTCCATGCCAGGGGTGTCCGTGTCGTGACCCTGACAGACTCTGTCGGTATCGAGGTCGCCAACGACCATCCGTCCATCGTTCCGATGAGGGCAGTCCTCAACGACGACATATTCAGGAAGAGCAAAGGGGAGCTTCCGATTGCCATCGGCTACACCATCCAGCAGAAAGTCAAGGTGTTCGACCTTGCGGACGCACCTCATCTCCTCGTCGCAGGTGCGACCAAGCAGGGAAAGTCCGTCGGACTCAACGCCATTGTTGCCTCGCTGCTCTACGCCAAGCATCCTTCCGAACTGAAGCTCGTGTTCATCGACCCGAAGATGGTCGAGTTCTCATCCTACGCAAGTCTCCTTAAGCATTATCTGGCCGTTCTTCCTTGCAATGACGAAAGGGAGGAACTTGACAATGCCATCATCAAGAAGGCGGACAAGGCGGACAAGGTGCTCAAGTCCCTCTGCATCGAGATGGACCAGCGCTACGAACTGCTCAGCAAGGCCCTTGTGCCTAACATCAAGCTTTACAACGAGAAGTACAGGGACCGCCATCTC
>JAKSJH010000240.1 GCA_024398315.1 Bacteroidales bacterium | reverse complement strand
TTTCTTCGTCGGTGAGGGCCGAAACCGGGACCGGCTGGTCTTCAGGACGCTGGTGCTTCTGGTTGATTCTGTTGATCAGGCTCCAGTTGCGGCTCGGGTTGTCAGGAGTGGCGTCGGCCGGTTCTGACGCCGGGATGTCGTAGCGGGTGAGGTCGATGACCATCGGCTCTTCGTCCCTGGTCCAGTTGCGGAGCGTTGCGAAGCGGAACTTCTTGTTCATCCTCCACTCTATCTCCAGCTCCGGCTCCGAGTGAGCGCCCTCTACTCCTGTGCCCCGCTGTGTAAAATGGTAATCAAGACCTTCATTGTCAGGATGTTCCGCTCTCCATGCCTCTCCGAATTCGCTCATCAGAGGCACGCAGACATCCGGCCATCTTTCCTTTATCCTGTCCAGCCATTCGGTCATGCAGTCGGTGACGTAGGGTTTCAGGTCCTTGACCATCGCAATCTCCCAGCAGACTGTCACCCATCCGAATCCGTTCCTTTCGAAGTTGGTGTCGAAATGGCATTCCGTGACAGCCATCGCCTCGTCTAGTCCGGCATCGTGGCCGAGACAGTGGTAGGACTCGATAGGCCCCACACCAAGGCGGCTGTTCGCCCCGTCTTCAAATCCGAATCTTCTGGCGCAGAGGAAGTCGCAGCTCCAGCCGTCCAGATTGACGCAGTCGATGAAGTCCTCCTTGCCCTGGGCCGGCTTGCAGGCATGCTCCAGGCTCGGGTAATATGGGTAGCAGATGGACCCGTCACCGTCGCCGTTGTCGATTCCGTACTGGCTCCAGATCGTTCCCTGGGCCACATGGATGTCCTCTTCTTCAGCCAGGTAGCGCATGTTGTCCGCAGCCAGGAAGCCGCCGAGAAGTCCGTGGGGACGGTAGCCGTCACCGACCATCTCTTCGATTATCTGCAAGGCTTCGTGGATGTCCTTGTTGACCTGCTCCCTGCTGTTGTACATCGGGGCGAAATAGGCACCCGGCAGGAAGGTGATCTCGTCGCCGTACTGCTTGTGGTACTCGACGACCTTCTTGCGGATGTCGACGTAGTTCTGTCTCATGTCGTGGAGGGCCAGCCAGGAGAAAGCCCAGGTCACCTTGGCTTCCGGGATGGCGTCGGCGACCGCCTTCCTGAAACGCTCTGCTGACTCGACGGTGTGCCTCTCGACCTCGTCGTTGCCGACGTTCCTGTCCCTTGAGACCTCGATCTGGTTGACGCGCACTACGGTGTTGATCGTAACGACCCTCTTCCCGGTCACCGACCAGCTTGAGTTGAAGTCTGTCGTAGGGACGAATTCACCTGAGTTCCTTGAACATCCTGAAACCAGAGCCACCAGGATGATGGTCCATGAAACTAAGCTTCTGACATTGGCTGACATATTCCGACAGTTTTTTACCGGAGACAAAGTTACCAAATAAATATCTTGTAAAAACAAGATAATTGAATTACATTTACTTGAATTCTAACATCTGATAGTATGAAAGCGCTTGTCCGTTCCATTGCGGCCGCCATGATCCTGGCCGCAATATCTCTTCCTGCAGAGGCTCAGACTCCCGTTAACTACGACGAGTCCAAGGTTCCTGAATATGTCCTCCCTGACGCCCTGACCTTCG
>JAKSJH010000024.1 GCA_024398315.1 Bacteroidales bacterium | reverse complement strand
CGACGGCGGCGGCATCAAGGTCCGCTGGAGAAACATCCACATCAAGACATTATAGTTCACCAATAATATTCATGAATCCCGGCCCGGGGGCCGGGATAACATTCAATCATCACTATGACAAGAACAGATAATCTTCGCAAGGAAGCAAAGGAGGTCCTCGAGTGGGACATATTGAAGTTCTGGGCTGGGATGCAGGATCCTCGGGGAGGATTTTACGGAGAAGTCTCGGAAGGATGCGTCGCTGACAAGAACGCGACAAGGGATGAAGAGCTCAACGCCAGAATTCTGTGGGCATATTCAAATGCCTTCCGCATCTTCAAGAAGAAAGAGTACCTGATGCCTGCAGTCAATGCCAAGGACTACTTCCTCGAGCATTTCATGGACCACAAATACGGCGGAGTCTACACCTCTGTGGATTCTTTCGGCGAAAAGCTGGACACTGACGCCAGACTCAGCAACCATGCTCTTGCAGTCTACGCTCTCAGCGAGTTCTACGGAGCAACCAAGGATGACGAGACCCTCAAGCAGGTGGTCAACATGTTCAAGATTATTGAAAAACAGTTCAAGGACGAAGAGAACGGTGGCTACTACGAGGTTCTCAACAGGGATTTCTCAATCAAGGATGATTCAAAGGTCGCTTCATCCCACCTCTACCTCCTCGAAGCCTACGCCAATCTTTTCCGTGTCTGGAAGGACGAAGCTCTTCGTAACTCTCTTTCAGAACTTGTTGAAATCATGGTTGGAAAATTCTTCAACGGAAAGAACCTGGAGCAGAAGTTCAACAAGGACTGGACTCTCGTCCCTTCAGGATGCCGCTACGGTGTGGATCTTGAGGCTTCATGGTCAGTTCTTGACGCAGCCTACGCTCTCAAGGACATCGATGTGATCAGCAAGGTCAAGCCTGCCACCATCAAGCTTTTCGAAGGTGGTATCGCTGGTCTTCAGGATGGTGGCTATGTGGCTTTCGGAGCTGATGAGAACGGCAATCTTGACGCAGGCATGGACCCTTGGGTACAGGCCGAGGCAGTCATCGCCTGCCTCTGCGCATGGAAATACCAGAACAAGGTCGAGGCCGCTGACACCGCATTCAAGGTATGGGACTTCATCAAGGCCCACCTCAACGGTACTGCTGACACCATCGCTTTCAGGATGTATCCTATGCACGACGCCCGCGCCTGCATGCAGATCATCAACATCTTCAGGTAGAAGTTTCTTCTGAATATTCAAACGACACGAACCCCGGAAGTCCGACACAGACTCCCGGGGTTCTTTGGAATTCGAAGAAAAATTCAGAAATTGCAGGGAAAACCAGGAAATACTACAAAAAGACATGAAGAATATTCTGATCTGCACCCTCGCCGCCACATTCGTCCTGGGCGGCTGCACTGCTGGAGAGACAACCCCTCCTGAACCATTCGGTCCGGTGCCAAGCGAACGTCAGCTGGCATGGCACGAAACCGGCATCTATGCCTTCATCCACCTCACAACCAACACCTTCCGCGATCTGGAATGGGGTTATGGTGACGCTGATCCGGATGAGTTCTGCCCTGAGAAACTGGATGCAGAGCAATGGGTAAGGACAATCAAGGCGGCCGGAATGAAGGGAGTGATCATCACTGCCAAGCATCATGACGGATTCTGCCTTTGGCCAAGCGAGTTCACGGACTACAGCGTGAAGAACAGCAAGTGGCGTGACGGTAAAGGCGACGTCGTCGGGGACCTGTCTGCGGCGGCGAAGAAGTACGGACTCAAGTTCGGAGTCTATCTCTCCCCATGGGACCGTCACGACATCCGTTACGGCACACCAGATTACATAGACTATTACCGCAATCAGATCACGGAACTTATCAGGAACTATGGCCCAGTGTTCGAAGTCTGGGAGGACGGAGCCAACGGTGGCGACGGCTGGTATGGCGGACTCTGTGAGAAACGTACCATCGACCGCTCGACCTACTACGACTGGCCGACAACCAATGGTCTGATCCACGAACTTCAGCCGGAAGCCTGCATATTCAGTGACGGAGGTCCTGATGTGCGCTGGTGCGGCAACGAGAGCGGCTTTGTCGGAGAGACCAACTGGTGCATGATCAAAGGCAAGGACTTCGCACCGGGCAAAGGGGACGGCGCCATCCTGAATGCCGGAGATCCGGAGGGAACGGACTGGATTCCTGCTGAAGTGGATGTGTCCATCCGCCCGGGATGGTTCTGGCACGAGAGCCAGAACGACAAGGTCAAGACGGTCTCCCAGCTGATGGACATCTACTACAGCTCAGTGGGACGCGGAGCGAACCTTATTCTGAATATTCCTCCGAACAAGGACGGTCTCTTTGATGAGGCTGACGTGAAATCACTTGAAGGATTCGGCAGAGCGCTGGAGGAGGAATTCGCTTTCTGCCTGAACAGCAGAATCTCCAAGGTGGAGGCTACGGATGTGCGTGGCAGGCGTTTCAGCGCCAGGAAGGCCGTTGATGAAGATCACTCAACTTACTGGTGCACGAAGGACAACGTCAATACCGCCACTCTCACCTGCACCTTCCGCGAGTCTGTGACGGTGAACAGGATGATGCTTCGCGAACATATCGCCCTGGGTCAGAGGATAGAGTCCTTCAAGGTTGAAGCGCAGGATGCTGACGGTTCCTGGAAGGAGATTGCATCAGCCACCACGATAGGCAACAAGCGTCTGCTCCGTTTCGAGGACGTGCAGACCAAAGCCATGCGGATCAGCATCACCGGATCCAAGGCATGTCCGGTCATCTCAGACGTGAATTTCTATTGCTCTCGCTAATCGTCCAAGCCATCGCACTTTGTTCTCAGATAACCTTTCTCGAAAACACTTGGATAAGCTCTTTCTTGAATTCTGCTGAGAGGTTATAAGAAGCTGTATTTGAATTTCAAACTATCGCTTACGTTTCGTGCAGTGTGATCGGCCAGATCACCGTTCTATGCTAGGCTGAAGGACGAGCGGACCAGGTCTGATACTGCTGTCAGAAGGTTGCGCTCAGGGTCAGGCCGGGCAGTTGTCTGGGGGAGAAGGGCAGACTGGTCAGCGATGGATGGACGTCAAACTTGCAATCGGTGGTAGCATTGACGGCCCAGCTGACAAGGAATGTGGCTCCACTGGCGAAACCAAGCCACATGGCGGTCTCGGTGGAAGCATACAGGAAGTCGCTGTCGGAATAATTGCATCCGATTACACCGGCCAACGTGTATCCGGCCAGGCAGCAGGTGGTTATTCCGCTGATTTTCATCCATTTCCTGGAAGATTCGTGGACGCACGAAGCCCTGTAGGCCCGCCAGGTGTCCAGATTCTCTCCCGGGGTGTTGAGGAAAGCGTTCTTCTCCGCAAGCCTGTCCAGCCGGGACCTTGCCCCTAAGTTCTCTCCAACAAAACCCACTGACATCGACAGACCGAAGAGAGAGAGCATGATTTCAAACGGAGCGACCATCCCTGCACCTTCATTCAAACCGTGCGGATCTGGATTCATCCTGGCACGATGGTCCGTGTATTCAAGAAGACCATAGCCGAGAGCAGCGACACCAAGCCCCGCACCGATTCCATAATAGCTTGATTTATAGGACTTGTATGCTTTGTTATAGCTGAAGGCAAGTTCGGGGGATGCCGGATTCTCCAATGTGCCAGGAATCCGCTGCGCCCTCACTGGGACGACAGACAGAAGCAGAGCCAGAACGAAAAACAGTCTTTTCATGGAAACGGATGCACTGTTAGTTGTAAGATCAGACATCCTGACCGGAGGTTTCGTCGTGGATGTAGCCGTCGCCCTTGAGGTTCCAGAGGGTGGAGACTATGATGCAGCCGACAATGGAGAAGCCGGCCATGAGAAGGAATATCGGATGCCAGCCGAACTTGTCGGCGAAAAGGCCGAGAGGATAGCCGGTGATCAGGGTGCTGACATAGCTCATCAGACCAATCAGACCGACGGCGGATGAGGCCGCCTTCTTGGTGACCTGGTTGGTCGCCACGACACCCAGCATGGCCTGAGGACCGTAGATAAGGAAGCCGGCCAGAGCCAGGACAATGAGGAAGAGGACCGGGCGGTTCCAGTCCTGGATGAAATGCAATGCCACGAGGCAGACCGCCACGAGACCCATCTCGATCGCACAGACCTTGTTCGTCTGGCTCTTGAAGAGCTTGTCCGAAATCAGGCCGGCCGAGAGCATGCCCAGACAGCCCGCAACTTCGAATATTCCTACAGTCCAGCCCGACATCGCCTGGCTCAGCCCCATGTCCTTCATCAGGGTCGGACCCCAGTCAAGAATGGCGAAACGCACCACATAGACGAACAGGTCGGTGATGGCCAGTGTCCAGACAATCCTGCTCTTGAACACCCTCCTGACGATGAATTCGCGGAAGGCCTTCGGGTCGTCCTCCTTGTCGTCTATCTCCGTCTTCGTGTCTGGAAGTTCCGGCAGGCCAACGGACTTCGGGGTGTTGCGCAGGGTGATGATGGTGAAGAACACACCGAACATCGCGATCAGTGCCGGGACCCAGAAGAAATTCTTCCAGCTGGTCAGATAGGCGCAGATGACCGAGATTACAAACGCTCCGATGCTGTGCGAGAGGTTCCAGATGCTCATCTTGGTGGCTAGTTCCTTCGGAGGCACCCAATTGACCATCAGGTGGTTGCACGGACCGAAACCGGCACCTTGGAAAATCTGGTTGATCACATATAGCACAGCCATCACGACAACCATCCCGCCGACGAAATCCGGCCCGGAAGACTGCCCTGTCAGCATCGTGCTGATCTTGTCGCTGAAGCCGAAAAGGAAGTTGACGGCGACACATACGGAAAGGCCGATCACCAGATGCCAGCGCGGATTTGTCCTGTCGGAAAGTATTCCGTTGAGGAACTTGGAGACACCGTAGATTATGCCTGCCAGCGAGAGTATGATACCGAAACTGGCGTTGGTGATTCCGAATTCCTGCTTGAGGAGGGGCATGGCGAAAGAGAAGTTCTTCCTTACGAAATAGAACATCGCATAGCTGATCATCGAGCAGATGATCACCCGCCACTGCCAGTATTTGAATGTATGTCTGGTTGTTTTCATTGATTCCAAATATAGTGATTAGTTCCCAAATTTTGTAAATTCGCAGAAATAAATAGCAATTGGATATGTTCCCAGAAATGTTGAAGAAAGCGACCGGAATGGCCTTGTGTGCAGCCATGATGGTGTTTAGTTCCTGCAACGGTTCAGACAATGGTATGCAGGAAGTCTCTGTCGGAGAAGGCACCGGCACTGCAATCTACGCCATCGGAGCGGAGTTCGACCCGCATTTCATCTCACAGAACGTCACCAGGAACGACGGACCGAAAATAGAAGACTGGGACAATGTGATACTGAGGAGGCTCGACATGATGAAGCCGTCCTCGTTCAGGGTCATGGTGCTGCCGACGTGGTACGAATGGGCCAACGACAATGACGACCCGGACACGATCGACTGGGACAGCTTCACCTTCGACTCCCTGGAGATGCAGTCACTGTGCGCCGAACTGGACTACGCCGAGAAGAACGGCATCAAGGTGACCCTGGTGCTCTGGGGTGCCTGCCAGGGCAACTGGCTTGCCGGGACGAACAACGGCAACTGGGTGGTCGCCCCGGAAGACTATGAGGAATGGGCCGAGAACTTCTCCGCCCTCGTGCAGTACCTCATCAATAAAAAGGGCTACACCTGCATCAGACAGATCACCCCGCTCAACGAGCCTGACTGGGAATACTACATGGACGGAAAGGCCGGCCCTGCTTCTGAATATATGGCCATGTGCCGCATCCTGGACGAGAGGTTCCGCCGCGACGGCATCCGCGACAAGGTCAAGTTCAACCTTGCGGACAACTCCGACGGAGGCACCGGCACCCACAGCTATCTCAAGGAATGTGTCGAAGGCATCGATGGAATCACCGACATGTTCAACTCCCACACCTACATCTTCGGTTACGAGACTCCCAACGACACCGTCCTGACCTGGGAGAAGGAGAACGTGGCCCTCGCCGCATCGGTCGGCAAGGCCCACTTCGTCGGAGAGTTCGGAAGCAACCAGTGCTACGGATCCGCCCGCCAGAAAGACATCGACTGGTACGACAGAGGCATCCTGATGGTCCGCACCACCCTCAACGCCCTCAACGCCGGAGCCGCCGGAATCAGCTACTGGAGCCTTATCGACCAGCACTACGGCAAGGACGGAAGCTACGAATCCATGCAGCAGCTGGGTCTGTGGCGCCATGTCAAGAGCACCTACGCCTGCGAACCTTACTACGACTCGATTCCGTGCGACTATTCAGTGCGGCCTCAGTACTATTCCTACAGCCTTCTGACCCAGTTCATCCGTCCGGATGCGGAAGTCCACCCTCTCGACGTCCAGGACCAGTTCATCGCCGCCTCAGCCATCAGAAACAAGGACGGGAGATGGGTCTATGTCTTTGCCAACCAGACAGATGCTGACAAGGAATATTCCGTCGCCAATGCCGGAGTCAGCGGCAGTTTCGATTTCTACCGCTACAAGGAGGACGAACTTCCGCAGGACGACTCGATGCTCCCTGTCCTCAAGAAAGCCGGCACCAGCAGAGGCCACCTCAAGGTAGAGGTTCCGGCCAAGAGTGTCGTCGCCTGCGTGATGGAAGGAAAGCCTGAGGAGGCAGGGACATATTCATTCAGCATCGACGCATCCAGGACTTCGACAACCATCCCGAACCTCGTCTCAAACATCAACGTCTGGGAGATGGGAGAGACCTTCGTCAACCCAGAGGTCAAGAGCGATGTCAACATCTTCGATTTCGTTGAATATGTGCAGCTTATGACGGCAACAGGCGGCAACCGCAGCCGCGACCTCTTCCAGGACCCTGACAACAAGGCCGTCAAGGACGACTACCGCTTCGACAAGCTGCTTGCCAACTGCCGGGGCATCCTCTCCCTTGGTGCCAAGCCCCACATCAAGTTCGGCAACGTGCCTTCGAAATTCACCTCGAAATACAGCCATGACACCTTCGGGGTCAACATCTACTCCCCTGACAACTACAAGGAGTACTACACCTACATCCGCGCCATCGTCGAAGCCCTCGTCAAGGAATTCGGCGCAGACGAAGTCCAGAGCTGGCACTACGGAGTCTTCACTGAATATGAGAACAAGGAGTGGTTCCAGGGCAGGGACGGCACTCCGGCAAGCGCAGCCGAGGAGTTCTGCAAGATCTACGACTGGACCGTCCAGGCTGTCATCGACGTCCTCGGAGACAACGTCTGGATCGGCGCCCACTCGATGACGGTCGCCGAAGGCCTCTGGGACGAGAGGATATTCATAAAACACTGCGCCGAAGGCACCAACTGGGCCAACGGAGGAAAGGGCTCGCACATCACCTACCTGGCCTCCTCCTTCTACGACAACGAACCCGGCAGTTTCAGCAAGCATTTCAACCTCGGCGAATGCATCACCCACCTGAAGTCCACGGCTGAGGAATATGGTCTCAAGGACCTGGCCTACGGCATCGACGAAGGCAGGATCCTCAGCGGCACCCGTGGCCGGGATGACTCCGCCCTCTATTCCAGGACCACCGGCGACACCTACATGGCCGCCAATGACGCAAGGCTCTACGGGATGCTCCTTGACACCGGAGGAAGCTACCTCTCTTCCTGGCAGTATCTCTCAACCGGTCTCTTCGAGGGTAATCCGAGCGTCTCCTGTCACGTCGCCAGGAACATCCACGGGATGGCGGGCATGAAGCGCGCTGAAGTCTCCGCAGAGGCATCCGGCACAATTCCGGGGGCCGAGGTGAAGGTCTATGCCGGAACCGACCCGGAAAGCGGAAAGACCACACTCATGGTCTACAACTTCGGCTTCTCCACCGACTATGAATCCGAAGCATCAGTAAGGCTGACTGTCAACGGCCTGTCCCGCGGCAGGCACAATGTCACCATCAGCAAAGTCGACGACGACTGCAACTGGTTCGACGAATGGACCCGGGACCGCAAGGAGATGGGCATCACTGACGACATGTTCCGCTGGTCTCCTGACGATGCCTGCTGCATGCTCTGGAACTTTGCGGACGAAGGCGCAAAGGCCAAGTACCTCGAAAAGGTTCCTGAATATGCCCGCCTGAGCACTCTGGTCCCTGAAAGCAGTTCCGTCAAGGTCAGGAAAGACGGTGCCGCCGTCTTCGACTGCAACCTCGCCCCGAACGCCGTCTGGTTCATCGAAATCGACTGACGCCGCTTTCAGCGTCCCCTCCCTCAACACCCCCTGCAGAACGGCCTGTCCCGAAAACGTCACCAGCGCTAAATCACCTGCGAGGAGCAAAACGAGCCTATCCGCTCCTCCAGAACTGCAGAATCGTCGCCCGAGGTGCAGAACGGCCTTCCCTGCTCCTGGAGGACTGGTTTTCAGTGGGCGGAGGTGTAGAACGGCCTTCCCTGCTCCTGGAGGGATGATTTTCGGTAGGCAGAGGTGTAGAAAGGCCTTCCCTGCTCCTGGAGGACTGGTTTTCAGTGGGCGGAGGTGTAAAACGGCCTTCCCTGCTCCTGGAGGGATGATTTTCGGTAGGCAGAGGTGTAGAACGGGCTTCTCTGCTCCTGGAGGGATGATTTTCGGTGGGCAGAGGTGTAAAATGAGCTCTCTGGCACCTGAGGGAGTTCCGGAGGAGGTATGGCTGGCAGGACCGTGGCCGGCCGCGGCCTCGTGAGCGGCTGTCAGGAGCGCAGCGACTGACTGGATGAAGCGCGAAGCGCGGAAGTCCTGCCAGCCATACCTCCTCCGGAACGGGATTAAACACCCGCCTTTGAGATTGCGGGTCTAGCCCGCAATGACGGGGATGGGGCCCGCAATGGTGACGGAGTATGGTGGCAGAGCGGAAACCGGAACTGCTTTTTCACGAAGTCCAGCTTGCAGAGGAGGCAGTTGCGGAAGTCCTTTGCGTGGGTGATCCAGAGGGAGCCGTTCCACTCGCAGGCTCCTTCAGGCTCGTAGCCGATGAAGTTGAGAGGGTAGTTCCAGTGCTCTCCCGTCTCGATGTCGGCCATTGTCATGTAAGGGTCCTCGTTGAATCCGCAAGGGAAGAAGACATAGCCGTTCCATGCGCATGCGCCCTGGTGGATTGCCGGCAGACCCATGTAGCCGTCCGGCTCCTTGTCTGCGATCGAGAGCATCACGTCCTTCTCGCCCTTGTCAGGAATCGGGAAGAACCAGAAACCATCCTGCCAGTGCATTCCCAGACGCTTGGAAGCCTTGTCGATGAACCAGCCGTTGCCACCGTTCTCAGCGCCCGGCTTCTCAGCGAGGTGGATTCTTTGGACTTCGACGGCCCTTTCCAGATTGATGTCGTAGACATAGCAGTCACCCTTGTCGACACAATCCGTGACATAGAGGAGAGGGAAGGTGGACTCGTCGTTCCACTTTTCGATTCCGAATGCGGCGTTGTTGCAATGAGAGGTGTTGCCCGGAAGATAGAAGTTGGAGACAAGCTTCTTCTCTTCGAGATTGTAGATGAGGACCTGTCCGCCGCTGTGGATGACGAACACGTAGCCGTTGTCCACTGCAAGACCCTGGATCCAGCCCGGAACCTCGACATCCTCCGGAGTCCAGTCGGCCAGGTCGGCCACAAGTTCGTAGGTGATCTCCGGTTTGTCAAGTTCACGTGCCAGGAACTCGAGCATCTCCTTCCTGATGGCACGGAAGGTCTTGACATCCAGTTCGTATTTGTCCGGTCCGAAGACAACCTTCCTGCAGAAATAGTCAGCCATCTTCGGGTCGGCCTCCTCGACCATCTTGAGCAGGTCGTAGTCGCGGATACCGTCTCTCATAGTCGTCAGCCGGATGCTCGGATAGACTTTCCCGCGGCCCGGATAGATGATGAACGGGTCTCCTCCCGGCCAGGCGGTCGTAGGGGTGACATCCCATTTCGTGTCACGGGCGTGGTCCCAGTAGTTGAATCCCCAGTGGAGGTAGCCGCTTTCGTTGTAGCGGTAGTTGATCCAGTGGAGGATCCTGGTCTTGATAAGCGGAAGCTGGATGAAGCGGTTGGCGAAGTTGCCCTGCGGACCAGTGCAGGTGTAGAGCCATCTCTCGGATCCTTCAGGTACAGGAGGAAGGTCGTCGATGTTGTCTCCAAGAAGGATGACACCGATGTCCTGATTCTCCACGATGTCTGAACTGGCGTCGATGGTCTTCAGACTCGGAGCCGCCTTCTTGACCATACCGGCGACTGCGCTCCAGGATATCTGGCTCGGGGTTCCGTCTGCGGCAGGTTCATCGGCGATATGCTGGAAGCAGATGTCAAGCCAGCCCTTCTCGCGGAGATGGTTCTCCAGGATAGGGAAATATGTGTTGATGTACTTGCTGAGCCTCGGGTCGTCATAGGAGACGTTAGCGCCCTTGATCTGGCCGTCCTCGACATAGGCTATGTTGAATATGAAAGGCTCGTTCCAGTCTGCATCAGGGAGGCGTCCGCCGATCTGGGTGATGTGGAAGGTGCGGAGGTTGCCGTGTTCCTTGAACATCTCGACAGTCTTGTCGAAAAGGGTGAAGTCAAGGTCGATGTCCGTCCCGTCAGCGTTGAGCTTGTAGGCCGGTCTCGCCTGGATCTTCCAGCAGTTCTGGCCATATTCAGCACCAGCCTCGGCCACTTTTTCAAGAAGTTCGAAGTAGCGGTCGGAATCGATCTCGACTTTCTCACCGGAGTCGGCGAGATGGTAGATGGTGTTAGGGGTGTACCAGTTGACGATGTCGAGAGCCTGCCTCTCAGGAAGGGTGACAGGATAGACCTTGATGGTGAAGTCCTTGGTCGCCTTGACCTTCCTGCCGGCAAGGGAACCCTGCACGGTGAGGCGGCAGGTACGGAGACCCGGCGTAGCGTCGCGCGGAACGGCCATGTCCACCCAGAGGGTCTTGTGGCCGGAAGCGGAGAGGTCCTCCTTCCCGTCATCGATTATCGGGTCCGGATAGTTGTTGTCCGGGTCAACGATCATGTCGTCGGCCCCTGTGGTCGGATTTTCGTTGTGAATGTCGTGCACCCAACCGAGCTTGGCCGTAAGTTCCTCATTGCGGGATATTTCCGCAGCAAGTCCTTCGATGTCCTGATCCGATGTCAGAACAAACTGGAAGACAGCGTTTTCTCCGCGGGCGACGCAGATTGTGTCAGGTGTGTCGACGAAAGCAGTGTCACTTGGGAGGATTTTGACCAGCGGTTCGGTCTGGCAGATAGTCAGAGGACTGTTGGCGGTGTTGCAGGCGACCAGAGCGGCCGCAGCAATGAGCAAAGTGGCTTTTCTCATATTCATTGTTCAAATATTCAAGTTCCTGGGGCTTATTCCTGGCTGAGGTATTCAAGGATGTCCTTGCGGATCTCACGGAACTTCGCAGGGTCCATCTCGTAGGAATCCGGCTCGAAGACCACCCGACGGGCGAACTCCATAGCCTTCTCAGGGTCGCGGGCCTCGACCATCTTGAGAAGGTCGTAGTCGCGGATGCCATCGCGCATCGCACAGAGACGGATGCTCGGATAGGCCTTTTCGTGGCCAGGATAGATGATGTGGGTGTCTCCGCCAGGCCAGTAGCATTTGGTGGACACATCTGTAAGGCCGACCGGATCCCGGAAGTAGGTCCAGTAGTTGAGGCCCCAGTGGAGATAGCCGCTTTCGTTGTAACGGTAGTTGAGCCAGTGGAGGATCCTGGTCTTGAGAAGAGGAAGCTGGATGAAGCGGTTGGCGAACGGTCCAACAGGGCCTGAGGCCGTGTACATGAACCTCTGCTGACCCTCCTCGACTGGTGGCATGGTGGCGATGTTCGGACCGAGCAGGACTACCGGAATATCCTGACCCTCGATAGGGCTGAAGCAGGCGTCCAGGATCTTCATCCCCGGCATGGCATCATGGATCATCTCCGGAACCATCGTGTAGGACTTCTGGCTATCGGTGCCAGGACCGGATGGCTCGTCGATGAGATGCTGGAGGCTCATGTCCAGCCATCCTTTCTCACGGAGGTGCTGCTGGAGGGCAGGGAAATACTTGTAGATATATTCCTTAAGACGAGGGTCGTTGTAATTGACGGTCTCCTTCTTGAGTTCCTTGTTCTCCACATAGGCGATGTCGAAGACGTGACCGCCATCCCAGCCGAGGGCGAAGTTGCGGGAGCCGAACTGGTTGTTGTGGAGGTGGCGCATGTTGCCGTACTTGACGAAGGTCTCGACGGAGCGGTCATAGGTGGTGAAATCGAAAGCGATGTCGGTGCTGTCGGCATTGAGCACCGCGACAGGGTCCTCCTGCGGCTTCCAGCAGTTCTGTCCGTAGGCTGCGGCGAGTTCGCAGATCTTCGGAAGCAGTTCATAGTAGCGGTCGGAGCCGACCTCGACCTCCTCGCCCTTGTCGCCAAGGTAACGCACAGCGGCGGCCTGGTACCAGATCACGACATCCAGGCCCTGTTCCTCAGGCAGAGTCACAGGATAGACCTTGACCTTGAAATCCTTGGTAGCGGAGACCTCCTTGCCTTCCGCAGTTCCTTTCACCGTCAGACGGCAGGTGTGCAGTCCCGGCTTCGCATCACGCGGGATGGCGACATCGACCCAGACGGTCTTGTGCTTCCCGGCAGTGATAGCTTCGTCCCAGTCATCGAATATCGGGTCAGGATAGTCGTTGCCCGGATCCTCGAGCATGTCATCGGTGCCCCAGGTAGGGTTCTCGTTGTGGACATCGTGGACCCAGCCCGTCTTGACTCCCAGTCCCTTGGTGCGGGTCACCTCTGCGGACAGTTCCTCTACGTCCTGCTCCGAAGTGAGGATGAACTGGAAGGTGACATTCTCTCCTCGGGCGGCGGACATGGTGTCAGGCCTGTCCACAAAGACGGAATCACAAGGCAGGACCTGGGTGAGAGGCTCTGTCTGGAATATGCTCAGAGGTCCGTTGTCAGCCGCACAGCCGACAAGAAGGACAGTGGCAAAGGATAGTATTGATTTCTTCATATTATGTGGTTGGTTTAAAAACAAATTTAATGATAATTATTATATTTGTTATGAATAACACTAATATCTGACACTGAATATATGAAAAGAACCCTTCTTTCTCTAGTCGCGGCAGTGGCTGCCTTCTTCTGCGCCCCGACCGCAAACGCCGAAAGTCCCGACGGACTCGAAGCAAGGTACCCGGTTTCGTTCACCTATGACGGAAAAGAGTTCGACCCGGCGGCCTGGAAACCGGTCAGGAAGGACATCGATGCTCAGACTTTCTGCGTCACTTACACTTCCCCGGACGGCAAGCTGGCTTTGAAAGTCACCTACAAGCAGTACTCGGACTACCCTGTGTACGAAGTCAGGCCTACTCTCGAATGTCTTTCCGACACCCCTACCGCAATTGTCGAGAACTTCAAGTTCCTGGACTATGTCACCGAATGCCCTTCCTCCAGAGTCAAGATCAGAAGGATGACCGGATCGATGAGCTACGGCAGCGACTTCGTGCGCCACGACGTGCTGATGCACCAGCGCTTCGAGTGCTGCGCGCTCAGCATGAGCCAGCTCGAGGGCAAGGGTTCCGCATGGCTTCCATATCTCGGAGTCGACTACGACCCGCTCAACGGAGTGGAGGTCGCCGTCGGCTGGACCGGAGCCTGGAAGGCCGACATCACCTACTACGAAGACCTCAACTTCGCCGTCGGTCTGGACAAGACCTACTTCAAGATGCTCCCTGGCGAAGTCTTCAGGATGCCGTACACCGTCATCTACGAGAGACACGACAAGAGCGTCGATGACGGACTCGCCGAGTTCCACCGCTTCATCATCAAGTACAAGACTCCGCGCGACGCCAGCGGCAAGATCTTCGAACCGCTCCTTCCTCTCACCGCCAGCGGCGGCAACAAGACCGACGAGAACATGCTGATGGTGCTCGACAAGGCCACCAGGACCTTCCCTGACATCCCGTTCAACGCCTTCTGGGTCGATGCAGGATGGTACGGAGAGCCTCACGAAGTCACCCAGGACAGCAACTGCGGACCGTTCTGGTACAAGTGGGCGGGCCTGTGGAAGCCTAACACCTGGTCACACCCTGATGGCAACATGATGAAGGTCGCCAAGGCAGCCGAGGAGAAGGGCATGAGGTTCCTGCTCTGGTTCGAGCCGGAAAGGGCCACCATCCACTCTCCTGCAGTCCAGCAGCATCCTGAGTGGTTCCACCGCGACAGGAACGAATCCGACGAAGCCTATCTCCTTGACCTCGGCAACGATGAGGCAAGGGCATGGATCATCGAGGAAGTCTCAAGGAACATCAGAGAGAGCGGAGTCAAGGTCTACCGCCAGGACTTCAACATGGACCCTCTCGCAGTCTGGAGAGCCAACGACGAACCGGACCGTCAGGGCGTAATGGAGATCAAGCACATCAACGGCCTCTATGCATTCTGGGACGAGCTCCACAGACGATTCCCGGACATGATGTTCGAGAACTGCTCCGGTGGCGGCCGAAGGATGGACATCGAGATGATGTCCCGCTCCCACAGCTACTGCCGCGACGACGCCCACATGTTCCCTGGAATGGACGACATGACCCAGAACATCACTCTCAACTCGACCGCCTACATCCCGTTCACCGGCGGAGAGACCTTCGCCTGCCCGGTCTTCGACACCTACAGCTGGCTCAGCCACATGGCCGCGGGCACGGTCTTCACCCCTACCGACTTCGACGGAATGTTCCTCAGAAGAGAGCCTGACCAGAAGGAGATCGACTGGTTCACCAAGATGCTGACCGTCTCCAACAGGGTCCGCCCTCTGTTCTTCGGCGACTTCTACCCTCTCACCCACGAGGCCTTCGACAGCCCGGCCATCTACTGCGGCTACCAGCTGGACGAGAAGGAAAGCGGCAAGGGATTCTTCATCATATTCAGAAGAGACCAGTGCCAGGAGTCCGAGTTCGAGCTCAGGCTCAAGGACATCGATCCTAAGGCGACCTACATCGTCGAGCAGTTCGAAGGCAAGACAAAGAAGATGAAAGGCAGCGACCTCGCCCGCCAGACCCTCACCTTCGACGAGCCACGCTCCTACAAGCTCTTCTTCTACAGCAAGAAGAAATAAGTTTCTGAATATTCAAAAACACACTTCAAGATGAAAAGACACTTGATGACCTCCATGTTCGTGGCTGCATGCCTTGTCTGCGGCAGCATGGCGGAAGCGAAGGTCCAGCTCCCTTCCATTATCTCTGACAACATGGTCCTTCAGCAGCAGACAGACGCCGCCCTCTGGGGAACCGCCGAGCCCGGCGCCAAGGTGACCGTGAAGGCAAGCTGGGACAAGAAGGCGAAATATTCAACGACAGCCGACAAGGAGACCGGCAGATGGATGCTTAAGGTAGCGACTCCTGAGGCAGGTGGTCCCTATGAGATCAGAATCAGCGACGGCGAGGCTGTCACGCTGAAGAATGTGCTCATCGGAGAAGTCTGGTTCTGCTCCGGTCAGTCCAACATGGAGATGCCGATGAAAGGCTACGGTTCGCAGCCGGCTCTCGGTTCCGAGGATTTCATCGTCAGCGCCAAGGCCTCCAGGCCGATACGCATCTGCAATGTCGAGAAACAGTCGTCGACCTCTCCGAAGGACTCCTGCGCCGCCGTCTGGAACGAGAACACTCCGGAGGCTGTCGCCAACACCAGTGCGACGGCATATTACTTCGCTGACGCCCTCCAGGCTGCAATCGACGTTCCGGTCGGCATCATCGTCTCCTGCTGGGGAGGCACCCCTATCAACACATGGATGAGCCGCGAGGTGATCGAGAAGGAATTCCCTAATTTCAGCACCCTGCATCTTGACGGAAAGGCCCCGATGCGCAACAACTTCCAGGAGCCTTGCCTGCTCTACAACGGAATGGTCCACCCGCTCGAACCATACACCTTCAAGGGAATGATCTGGTACCAGGGAGAGGCCGACCTCTACAATCCGGACCTCTACATCAGGATGCAGAAGAGCTACGTGGAGATGATGAGGGAGAAGTTCCAGGTGCCTGAAGCTCCGTTCTACTTCGTGCAGATCGCTCCATGGTGGTACGGCGACACCGAGGGCGACCATGTGGGCAAGTTCAATGTCGCCCAGCAGAAGTCCCTGTCAGTCATTCCGTTCAGCGGGATGGCCCCTACCTGCGACATCGGAGAATGCTATGTCATCCACCCTCGCAACAAGCAGGCGGTCGGAAAGCGTCTTGCGTTCCAGGCCCTGACCAAGAACTATGGTTTCGACAAGGCCATCGAGGCAGATGGTCCTGCTTTCAAGTCCGTTGAATATAAGGACGGAAAGGCCTTCGTGAAATTCAGCACGCGCAACGGACTCTGCCCGCTCAACGAGCAGGTCAGCGGCTTTGAAGTCGCCGGAGCCGACAAGGTCTTCCACCCGGCTGAGGCCTACGTCAGGGAAAACGGAATCGTCGAGATGTCATGTGCGGAAGTGCCGGAGCCTGTGGCTGTCCGCTACTGCTTCCGCAACTGGTGCGTTGGAACAGTCTTCAACTGCTCCGGAATCCCTGCCCTTCCGTTCCGTACGGACGACTGGGAATAAGATTATCATTCGCCGGAGAAGCGCCTGGTAAGGGAGATGAAATCCTCCACTGAAAGGCGTTCCGGACGAAGGTCGAACACGGGGTCGGTGGTGTCCACAGTTATCTGGACGCCGCCGATCACTGTTTTCAGGGAGTTGCGGAGGGTCTTGCGCCTCTGGCCGAACGCCGACTTGACGATAAGGCGGAAAAGTTTCTCGTCGCAGCCGAGGGAGGTCCTGGTGTTCCTCGTGAGACGGATGACAGCCGACTGGACCTTCGGAGGGGGATTGAACGCACCGGAGCCGACGGTGAAGAGATAATCAATGTCGTACCAGGCCTGGAGGAAGACGGAGAGTATGCCGTAGGTCTTCGTGCCGGGCTTCTCCGCAATGCGCTCGGCCACTTCCTTCTGGACCATGCAGACCACTTCGGGGATGCGGTCCCTCTGCTCCAGGATCTTGAAGAATATCTGGGAGGAGATGTTGTAGGGGAAGTTGCCGATGACGGAGAACTGACCTTCGAAAAGATTCGCAAGGTCCATCTTGAGGAAATCTCCTTCGACAAGATCTTCACCTAGTTCCGGATAGTGCTCGTCAAGATAGGCCACGGATTCGCTGTCAATCTCCACAGCCTTGAACATCAGCTCATTACGTTGCAGGAGGTACTGTGTCAGAACTCCCATGCCGGGACCGACCTCCAGGGCCTTGTCACCCTTGAGGGCGTCCACGATTCCTTTAGCGATGCTCTGGTCTGTGAGAAAATGCTGGCCGAGGGCCTTCTTTGCGCGTACTTCCATATTCAACATTCTATCTGGTTGCAAAGATAATGAAATCATATTCAAATATTATTTGTTAAATTTGTGGATTATAGAAAATAATTCATCACAGATATGTACAGGACTCACACTTGCGGACAGCTCCGCATTGAAAACGTCGGTCAGAAGGTGACCCTCGTCGGCTGGGTGCAGAAATCCAGGAAACTCGGCGGAATGACCTTCATCGACATCCGCGACCGCTACGGAATCACCCAGCTCGTGATCGAGGCTGACGCAGAGGCGTCACTCCTCGAAACTGCCACTTCCCTGGGCAGGGAATATGTCATCCAGGCTACCGGAGAGGTTGTCGAGCGTCAGAGCAAGAACGCCAAGATGCCAACAGGAGACATCGAGATCAGAGTCTCCTCAATCAATATTCTCAACAAGTCGGTCACTCCTCCGTTCACCATCGAGGACGAGAGCGACGGCGGTGAGGACATCCGCGCCAAGTACCGCTACCTTGACCTCCGCCGCGGACCTCTCCAGAGGGCTCTCGCACTGCGCCACCGTCTGGCCCAGGAGATCAGGACCTATCTTGACGGGCAGGGCTTCATGGAGATCGAGACCCCTTACCTCATCAAGTCGACCCCTGAAGGAGCGCGCGACTTCGTCGTCCCTTCAAGGATGAACCCCGGCCAGTTCTACGCTCTCCCACAGTCTCCTCAGACTTTCAAGCAGCTCCTCATGGTCGCCGGTTACGACCGTTACTTCCAGATTGTCAAGTGTTTCCGTGACGAGGACCTCCGAGCTGACCGTCAGCCTGAGTTCACTCAGATCGACTGCGAGATGAGCTTCGTGGAGCAGGAGGACGTCCTCAACACCTTCGAGGGAATGATGAGGCAGATGTTCAAGAACGCCGTCGG
>JAKSJH010000239.1 GCA_024398315.1 Bacteroidales bacterium | reverse complement strand
ATTCATCCACAGAAGCTGAAGACTTCTGGGTTTTCTCGGCCATTACATTATAAATAGTTGGTATGATTCAAATCCCGAGACTCCTCCTCGCCATCCACCAATAATTCATTATCTTTGCAGGATAAAGCCAACCACAGATGGAAGTTCGCGCAAAGAAGGCGCTCGGCCAGCATTTCCTGACTGACCAGAGCATCGCAAGAGGGATAGTAGACGCCCTGAAGGGAAACAAGGTCCTTGAAGTCGGACCGGGAATGGGTGTGCTCACGCAGTACCTCCTCCCCCGCCCCGACACATTCTACAAGACTGTCGAGATCGACGGCGAGTCAGTCGTCTACCTCAAGAAGCACTATCCTTCCCTCGGGGACAACCTCATCGAAGGCGACTTCCTTAAGATGGACCTGGGCACGGTCTTCGAGGGTGAATATTCAGTCATCGGGAACTTTCCCTACAACATCTCCTCGCAGATCTTCTTCAAGATCCTGGAGCACCGCGACCAGATTCCGGAAGTGGTGTGCATGATCCAGAAGGAAGTTGCTGAACGCATCGCCGAGAAGCCAGGCACCAAGACCTATGGCATCCTCTCAGTCTTCCTCCAGGCATGGTATGACATTGAATATCTCTTCACGGTGGGCTCCGGTGCCTTCAATCCGCCGCCCAAGGTGCAGTCAGCAGTCATACGCCTCACGCGCAACTCCAGGACCTCTCTGGGATGCGACGAGAAGCTTTTCCGCACGATCGTGAAATCATCCTTCGGGATGAGGAGGAAGACCCTCAGGAACTCCCTCAAGCCAGTCATCTCATCCGCCATCGCATCCGGCATCGCCGTGGACACGGCCGACCCGGTCTTCGACCTCCGCCCGGAAAGGCTCGGAGTCGAGGACTTCATCGAACTGACAAACAGACTCAAGCCATAGTCAGGAACCATTCCGAGACTCTCCAGGAAAATGAAAAGAAACAGCAGATCTTTCAGCATAGCGATTGCGGTCCTTGCCCTGTTCATGCTTGCAGGGGCCTGCAGCACCCAGAAGAAACTCGCAAGGATCGAAAGGGGTCAGACCACCTTCGACCTTTCCCTCGCAAAGGACGGCTACGTCCCGACCCTGAAGAACGAGGCCGTCACCAGGGACACCCTGAAGATTGTCGAGGATGACGGAAAGGAGATTCTCATCATGAAGGCAATCAAGGATGACGACGGGGACATGGTGGCCACCGACGTGATCGATGCCGCCGTGGTGACCGCCCGCTTCCGCAACATCGCCGAACGCAACGGAAAGGTGGACCTTGCCTTCCAGGTAAGGGTACCTGCCGCGATGCAGGACAGCAAGTGGCAGCTGAGGTTCTACCCGGACATGTTCGTCCTTGGCGACAGCATCAGGCTCGACCCTGTGATCATCACCGGAACAGCCTACAGGAAAGCTCAGCTGAAGGGTTACCAGCAGTACGAGAAATTCCTTTCGAAGATCGTCAGCGATTCCACCAAGTTCATCAACATCAAGCAGCTTGAGCTCTTCCTGAAGAGAAACATCCCTCAGGTCTATGCCTTCAAGACGGACTCGACCTACGTGGCCGACGAAGTGTTCATGTCCTACTACGGCGTCAGCGAGCAGCAGGCCATCGACCACTACACCAACAAGTTCGCAAAGAACCTCAACGACCGTC
>JAKSJH010000238.1 GCA_024398315.1 Bacteroidales bacterium | reverse complement strand
CGGTTCTTGGCGAAGAGGAAGTACACCAGGAGACCGACCCAGCTGGTGATGAGAACCAGTACGCAGCAGATGATCTTACCGACCAATGTGATAGGCTTCTTGAGAATGTCGATGACAGCGATCACTGACAGAACGACTCCGAGGATGTAAAGTAACATGTTGTTGAATGATTTGGTTATCTGATGTTTGCGATTGACATGATGTCGGCGAACACACCCGCCGCCGTGACGCTTGCTCCGGCGCCGTAGCCCTGGATGAGCATAGGATGCCTGTTGTAACGCTCGGTAGTCAGCAGTATGATGTTGTTCGAACCGTCCAGTACGTAGAACGAATGCTGCATCGGGATTTCCTGAAGAGAGACAGAGCAATCTCCGTTGTCATTCCTGGCCACGAACCTCCATCTCTTCCCTTCCTTCTGAAGCCTCTGCCGTCCTTCCTCGAACTCTTTGTCAAGCGAAGGCAGTTTCTCCCAGAATTCCTCCAGTGTGCATTCGAAGAATTCGGCAGGAATGAACAGGTTGGCCTTGACATCCTCCTGGCTGACCTCGTAGCCGGCTTCACGCGACAGGATGACAAGCTTCCTGATCACATCCTTTCCGGACAGGTCGATACGAGGGTCCGGCTCGGAGAAACCTTCCTCCTTGGCCATCCTGACGGCCTTGCTTAAAGGAATCTCTTCCGAAATGGTGTTGAATATGAAGTTGAGCGTGCCGCTCAGGACGGCTTCCATCTTAAGGATCCTGTCACCGCTGTTGCACAGGTCGTTGATCGTGCCGATGATAGGAAGCCCCGCTCCGACGTTGGTCTCGAAGAGATACTTGGCGCCTCTGCTTCTCGCCGTGTCCTTGAGCAGACGGTAGTTGGCATATTCAGAAGAAGCGGCGATCTTGTTGGCTGCGACGACGGATATTCCGTGCTTGAAGAAATCCTCATACAGCCCCGCAACTTCCGCGCTGGCAGTGCAGTCCACGAAGACGGAGTTGAATATGTTCATTCCGATCACCTCCTCCTTCAGTTTTTCAGGATTCAGGTCGATGGCTCTCTGCTGGAAAACCTCCTTCCAGTTCTCAAGGTCGATGCCCTCTCTGTCAAAGAGTCCCTTGACGCTTCGCACGATGCCGACCACGTTGATCTTCAGATTCCTGTCCTTCATCAGCTTGTCTCTCTGCGAGGCGATCTGCATCAACAGCTGGCCGCCGACGACTCCCGTTCCGCAGATGAACAGGTTCAGTTCCTGATATTCAGAAAGGAAGAAGCTGTCATGGATCACGTTCAGAGCCTTGCGCAGGTTGATCCTGTCGATGAGGAATGAAATGTTCGATTCGGATGCGTCCTGGACTAGGGATGTGATGTTGATTCCGTCGTGGCCCAGAACGGTGAAGAGCTTGCCGGCCACTCCGGTCACACCCTTCATGTTGTCACCGATCACCGAGACGGCGGCCAGACCGTCCTGAATCTTCATCGGCTGGACGGCTCCGCTGGAAATCTCCTTGTAGAAAGCTCCGTCAAGGACAGCCTTGGCCCGTTCCGCATCCTTGCGGCTGACACCGATGGAGACGCCGGTCTCCGAGGCACCCTGGGCTACCAGGAAGGCGCTTATCCTTTCCAGGGCGAGGGCGGTGAATATCCTGCAGTCCACTCCGACGATGCCCGCCAGGGAGTTGCCGCTCAATGAGATCAGGCAGACGTCGTCGATGGAGGATATTCC
>JAKSJH010000237.1 GCA_024398315.1 Bacteroidales bacterium | reverse complement strand
GCTTCAGCATCAGCCGACATGACGTACCAGAGTTTCTCCTTTCCGAGGAAGTCATAGCGTTCCGCAGCAAGCTCATCGTCCGGGTGGACACGGAGCGGCATCCTGCCATTCACGTTGATGGTGCGGATGCAGACAGGGAACTGACGTCCGTAGAATCCGAAAACGTTCTCCCCCACCACACGGTCGAGGTACATGTCCATAACCTCGCTGATCGCATTTCCGGCGAGCCAGCCATCCCTGACGAGGGTGTCACGATAACCGAGGTCTGCCAGCCTGAATTCCTCTGAGCCCCAGGTATAATCGTCCTGAAGGACGCAGAACCTGAACGGATATAATTTCTTTTCTTCTTCCATACGGGCACAAAAATACTCATTTTTTCGCTATCTTGTGAAAGATTCCCACAAGCCGGGATCACTGTTTCAGATGAAGGGAGTAAACATCTTTCTTGCCGATGGATTCGAGGACGTGGAAGCCCTCGCAACGGCAGACGTCCTCCGCAGAGGCGGAGTCAAGGTCAACCTCGTAGCAATCAGCGACGACCCGTTCGTATGCAGCTCACACGGAGTCACCGTCGGAGTCGAACTCAGCATCGCAGACGTGCTGCCTGAGGACCACAGGGGCACCGATGCAAGAGACGTGATGATCTTCCCGGGAGGCATGCCGGGCACAAAGAACCTGGCAGCATGCAAGCCGCTCATCAAAGCCATGCAGGCCCACTATGACGCAGGCGGAACCGTAGCCGCCATCTGCGCGGCCCCAGGTCTCGTGCTGGGTCAGCTCAGGGATCTCGAGGGAGTCGAGTTCACCTGCTTCGACAGTTTCGAGGAAGGTCCGGTAGCGAAGGGTGCTGAATTCATCCCGAAACCGGCCATCACCTGCGGCAGGATAATCACAGGCCGCAGCGCAGGCCACGCCGTCACCTTCGGACTGGAGGTCCTCAAGAAGGTCAAGGACGAAGAAACCGCCGAAAAAGTGGCATACGCAATGTACCTGAAGACCATTTAGCACATGGAAAGCGTCAGGATCGACAAATATCTCTGGGCCATCAGGGTGTTCAAGACCAGGAGCGAAGCAACGGACGCCTGCAACGGAGGCAAGGTAAAGCTCAACGGAGTGAACGCCAAGCCAAGCAAGGCAGTCAAGCCTGGCGACATGCTGGACATCCACAAGGGCCCGGTCAACTACTCATACAGGATCATCCAGCTCAGTGAGAGCAGGATGGGCGCCGCCCTGGTTCCCGATTATGCCGAGAACCTCACACCGGAGCTTGAGATCGCAAAGCTGCATGCCCCGGTCGAGACCGTCGTACTCAAGAGGGACAGAGGCACCGGCCGCCCGACAAAAAAAGAGCGCCGAGAAATCGACGCCCTTCAGTATCTGCTTAGAAAAGAGTAGGATGGTTGTCCCCCAGGCCGGAGAGTATCTGCTCCATCGTGGCCTGCCTTATCAGCGCTGATCGCGAAGAAACCTTGAACCTGCGGCAATATTCATCTATTGCTGCAAGTTCCTGTGCGTTGAAGAATACGGACTTGCGGTGAACGCGCTTCATCGATGCCCTCTGCTTGTCGAGGTACTCGGGATCGACACCCTTGATCTTAGTTTTCTTTCTGGCCATGACTGATGCAAATATAGTGAATTATTTCCTGAAGATTCTCAACTTCCAGTCTTCGTCCCAGGATAACTCCTCCTTCATCTGTAACATAGCGCCTCGGACTGGACATGACCCCATCTAGCCTGAGATAGTCCCACCCGATGTCCCGACCCC
>JAKSJH010000236.1 GCA_024398315.1 Bacteroidales bacterium | reverse complement strand
CCCACCAGGAGGACTTGTCAGAATTCCTGGAGGATCTGTCAGAATCCGGAAAGCCTCGTTGTCCGGCGTGTCGTTGAAGTCACCCATCGCGACAATGTGCCTGACACCGGCCCGCTGAAGGGAGTCGGTGACAGATCTGAGAATATTCAAGGCTGCGATCCTCCTGCCCTGGGTGCTGCCTCCGTACTTGGAGGGGTGGTGGTTGACGAGGAAGGCGATGGTGTCGGTGACGCTTTCGAAGGAACCGGCAGGAACACTTTGAGAGGGGCTAGACGATCGCATGACCTCAAAGGTCGCGAGGAGGATGTCCCTGGTCTTCATCACCTCCCAACGAGAGTCCCCAGGGGAAGCACCAATCATCTCCGGAACATCTGCCGCACCAGGAACACGGATGTGAATCGGTCGTGAGGAGAGAAGCCTGAGACGGGAGCTGCGGTAGAGGAGCGCAACGTCTATCCCTCGCGGGTCAGGGGAATCATAATGGATTATCTTGTAGTCAAGCTTGCAGAGCTGAGTGTTCCTCAGGAGCTGCGTCAGGACGAAGCGGTTCTCGACCTCGGCGAAACCAATCACATCGGGAAGCGCCCCGTGGGTGTCCGCGATCCAAAGGACCGTCTTGCAGACAGCATTGCATTTAGCAAGGAACCTTTTCCGGGTCCAGTGCCTGCTTCCGGAAGACGAGAACTCCTTGTCAGAAGTACTGGCAGAGGTGCTGTCAGCCATCCAGTCGAAGAAGTTCTCGAGGTTCCAGAACGTAGTCAGAAGACTGTCGGGACAGTCCCCATGACCTTTCGGCAGGGTCATCAGCAATATGATGATGATGAATTTCATTCCGGCCGCAAGATGGCACACAAAAACGGAAATTTCTTAAAGAAACATAAAAACGTACCTAAGAAAAAAGAAAATTCGTCCCCGGGAAAGGAAGATAATCACCCTTATACTTTGTATCTTTGCAATCCTGAACCAGTTCAGGCCAAAAACAACAAAGAAATGTCTCTCAAATGCGGAATAGTAGGACTTCCTAACGTAGGAAAGTCGACATTGTTCAACTGTGTAAGCTCAGGAAAGGCCCAGAGCGCCAACTTCCCTTTCTGTACAATCGAACCGAACCTTGGCTCCACCAATGTTCCGGACAAGCGCCTGGAAGTGCTGACTGACATGTGCAAGCCGAAGAGTGTCGTTCCTGCAACCGTCGACATCGTCGACATCGCAGGTCTCGTGAAAGGTGCCAGCAAGGGAGAAGGTCTTGGAAACCAGTTCCTTGCAAACATCCGTGAGACCGATGCGATCCTTCATGTCCTCCGCTGCTTCGATGACGGCAATGTGGTCCACGTGGACGGAAGCGTCGATCCAGTAAGGGACAAGGAAGTTGTCGACCTCGAGCTTCAGATCAAGGACCTCGAGACTGTCGATGCACGTCTCGCAAAGACCCAGAAGCAGGCTCAGACCGGCGGTGACAAGGAAGCCAAGAAGCTTGTGGCACTCCTTCTCCGCTACAAGGAGGCCCTCGAGCAGGGAAAGAACTGCCGCAGCGTCGAACTCATCAACGAAGAGGAAGTCAGCATGGCTCACGACCTCTTCCTCCTCACCAACAAGCCGGTGATGTACGTCTGCAACGTTGACGATGCATCAGCCGCCAGCGGCAACAAGTACGTCGACGCAGTCCGCGAGGCTGTCAAGGATGAGAACGCAGAGATTCTCATCATCTCCGCCAGGACCGAGTCCGAGATCGCAGAGATGGAGAGCTACGAGGACCGTCAGATGTTCCTCGAGGAGATGGGACTCGAAGAGTCAGGTGTCGTCCGTCTCATCCAGAGCGCCTACCATCTTCTCGGCCTTCAGACCTTCTTCACTGCAGGTTCCGACGAGTGCCGCGCTTGGACGATTCACAAGGGCGACAAGGCTCCTAAGGCAGCCGGAGTGATCCACACCGACTTCGAGAAGGGATTCATCAGGGCTGAGGTCATCAAGTACGAAGACTATGTCTCCCTCGGCAGCGAAAGTGCCGTCAGGGCAGCTGGAAAGCTCGGCATCGAAGGCAAGGAGTATGTCGTCCAGGACGGCGACATCATGCACTTCCTCTTCAACGTCTAGAGGCTCCTAT
>JAKSJH010000235.1 GCA_024398315.1 Bacteroidales bacterium | reverse complement strand
TGGGCCGCTCTGCCTGTAGGAAGCGGAGAAGGCTTTTTTGCCTGAACCGGTGAATATTCCACATCAGATTCCTCTTCCGGCCGCCAGACTGCCTTGACCGCACCTTTCACTGTGGCTCCAACCGTTGTAAAGACCTTCCTGACCACATTGGAACGAACTGTGACAGAGGTGTTTCCATCCTTGACTTCCAGGAATATGAACCCTCCTCTTACTGGGACTGTGCATGAATATTCCTTCCAGTCCGCAGGTACATTCGGCACGACTTTAATCTCGCTCATGCCCGGCTTCAGGGACTCTACGCCAAAGAGATCCTTCATCACAACATCCAGCAGGTTACCGGCCGCCGTCGGAAACGCATTGCCTCCGTAAGTGGTCCCGTCAACATCCCTGGTCTCTTCGATGAATCCGGGATATTTTTCGTCCTTCACCGTAGAGGCTGCCAGAGAAAGCAGATGGTAGCCTCCCTCCGGATCCCCATGGACAAACCTTGCCTCCGCCTCCCAGAGGTTCCACCATGGCCAGATCTTGACATTCTGGTCATTGGTAATAGGAACATGGTTCATCCTCGGAGTGATTGTGAGGGATCCGTATTCAGTCCAGTTGTTCTCCTTGAGATATGCAAGGGCCTCGCGGGAATGCCTCGCATCCGTTGCCCCCATCTTCAGGAGCATTGCCTGAGGGGCCTGCGCACTGCGCTGACTTACCGTCCCCCAGAGCATCATGTTGTTGAAACTGCCTTTTTCGGCATTCCAGAAAATGGTATTGAGAGCATTCACGGATCTCTGATAAAGTGTTTCGTATCTGGAAGCATCGCCAATCTCTCCGAGTTCTGACGCAATCTTCCAGGAATACATCAGCATGGCCGTGAACATCGAGTTGGCCGCCAGGGTTGTCACTCCGTTGGTAGTGAGCATCATGATCATGTGATCCATGAATTCAGTGGCATCGATGATGATACCATCCTCATTGTAGTCCCTGCCGATCCAGTATTCGACCCAGGGACGGATCACAGCCATATCCGCAGCAAGCCTTGCCTTGTCCCCGGAATACCGATAGTAGTTCCAGATGGATCTTACTGTCCATCCGATACTCTCTGCGGTGCCACCTTGGGACGGGTCGTTCGTGTTCTTGCAGGCTTTCGGATCACAGAGAGCATAACGCCTCAGATCATAGTCGAGGGACTGACGTGCCGCTGCCGCCCTTCCGCTTGCTAGTGCTCCAGGAAGAAGACCGGAGCCAAGGTCTCTCGCCCAGATGTCAAGCCATCTGAAAAGCTCGCACAGCATGAATTCTCCGTTGTTGCCAAGATCGAGAAGATACTGGCTGAACTGCACCGCCTTGTCAAGAGTCTCATCAGGAGTACTCGTCACAAGTCCTTTTCTATATGGTGCATAGAACCGCTCCTTGAACTCGGAATAGCGCCTGTCGGAATTCTTCAGCATGACGAATCCCTTCTTTGAATCATAGCCGTACAGGACGGTGGTCCCGTCGGAATAGCCATATTCAACTCCACCAGGGAAGAATGAGGAGAAGGTGCAGGCGGCAGAAACACCGGAGGACCCGCAGAAGGAGCCCCCTCTGACACAAGTGTAACCGGATGCGGTTGTAACTACCAGTTCCTTTCCGTTTCCGACAAGTCCCGCTATGTCCTTTGCATAGTCGAGAGACGGGATTTCACCGGCGGAAAGAATTCCTGCTGCGACAAAGATCCCTGCCGCTGCAAGAAAGAATCTCTTCAGGTTGTACCTGATGTCAAAAGTAGACACGAAAAAATGTTAAAATTAATGTTTTGGATAAATGGTAGACAAAAATACCAAATTTTGAGAAACCGTATTCTCGTTTGTAGACGTGAACTACCCAAAAGCTAAAGACTTTTGGGCTTCTGGCTTCGCAAGCGGTTGCCTACCGAAGTAGGTCTTACACTGCCTCCACCAGTGTAATCGACGGTTCCCGCCGATGATTTACTACTCAATACACGGAGACCTTCTCCAAGGATATTGACTGCGGCATTCACGTCGCGGTCGTGTTTTGTACCGCACTGCGGACAAGTCCAGCTGCGATCGGATAGCGAAAGACTGTCGTTTTTCCAGCCGCATTCGCTACAGGTCTTGCTGCTAGGATAGTATCGACCAACTTTGACGACTGTCTTGTCATTCATCTCGGCTTTGTAGACAATCATCGCCACAAGGCTTGACCAGCCGGC
>JAKSJH010000234.1 GCA_024398315.1 Bacteroidales bacterium | reverse complement strand
TACCGGGATTCGAACCCAGACTGGCAGAACCAAAATCTGTAGTGCTACCATTACACCATACCTCAGTCCGCTGCAAATTTATCACTTTTCCGAATATTCTGCAAGAAAGGCCGCCTTTCTTGGTCCTCTGTTTTGACTTCATGGAGAGAAAATGCTATATTTGAAGAATATGGACAGAAGATCTTTCATAAAGACAGGTGCCGTGGCCACAGTGGCCGCCGGCATGGGAATAGGGCTGGATGCAAAGGAGCGTCCATCCAGGAAAAGCAAGAAAGAGTTCACTTCAGGTGTTACACGAAACGTCCAGCCGTACGGTGATCTGAAAATCAAGGAGATCACCATCGATGCCGGAGCCAGGAAGCCATTCAGGGTGCTCCATGTTTCGGATTCACATCTTTCATGCGCCGATGCGAGGGACGATGCCAGGAAAATCACTCTTGCCGCAAGCCGTTCCGCAGGATGGCCGGACGCCCAGCGCAACTGGTTGGAAGCCACCAGGTTCGCCAGAGATAACAACCTGCTGCTGGTCCACACCGGAGACCTGAGCGACTTCGTCTCAGAGGCCAATCTGGACATCGCTGCGAAATCTTTCCTCATCACCGACAGTTTCTGTTCCTGCGGCAACCACGAATTCAGCCGCTACGTCGGTGAGGCCAAGGAGGACCTCGCCTACAAGATGGAGAATTTCGACAAGGTCCAGGCTGCTTTCCCGAACGGTCTGAAGGTCTCTTCGAGAATCGTCAACGGTGTGAACCTAGTGGCGATGGACGATGTCTATTACAATGTAACGGAAGAGGAGCACGATCTCGTCAGGAAGGAATTCGAAAAGGGACTTCCTGTCATCCTTCTCTGCCACGTCCCGTTCTACACTCCGGACCTGTGTGCATATTCATTGGAAAGGATGAAAGGTTACTGTGCCTATGTCACCGGGGCTCCTCTGGAGATCACATCGACCTTCCAGAACGACCCATCCCTGCCCGAAGATCTTCAATGGAAGAACCGGGCCGTGCAGCAGAAGGCTGACAGAGAGACACTTGCATTCATTTCCTGGCTGAAAGGACAGACCCTGCTCAAAGGAATCCTCTGCGGACATCTGCACTACTACTACGAAGGACCGTTCTCCCCTGCCGCCAACCAGTATGTCTGCGGTGCAGGCTACAACGGCGAAGTCCAGCTTGTGACAATAAAGTAATTCATCATATCATGAAAGGAATATGGGTGTTTCTGGCTGAAGGTTTCGAGGAAACCGAGGCTCTGGCGACATGGGACGTGCTCAGAAGGGGCGGTCTTGACGCAAAGCTTGTTTCAATCACCGAAGACAGGATGGTCACCGGTTCACACGGGCTGCAGGTCATGGCCGATCTGGTACGCTCCGAATTCAAGGAGGAGGTCTGCCTGGAAGGGACTATGATCGAGGATGCGATGGTGTTCCCGGGCGGAATGCCTGGCACGAAGAACCTCGCAGCGGACAAGGAACTGATGGACCTGATGAGACTGCATTTTGCAGAAGGAGGCACCCTCGCCGCCATCTGCGCCGCCCCGGGGCTTGTCGTCTCCCAGGCGGACGACATCAGAGGGAAGAAGTTCACCTGCTACGACGGATGCTGGGACCTTACTCTCGCCAAGGGCGCTGAATATGTCAAGAGCCCTGCGGTCACTGACGGCAATCTGGTGACCGGACGCGGTCCGGGATGCGCCGTGGAGTTCGGTCTGGCAGTCCTCGCACGCATCAAAGGCGATGCGGCGGCCGACAGGCTCCGCAAGGAGATGATGCTCTAGAAGCTGAAATTATTTTCTGATGATGACGCGCTCGATTCTGCGCGGAACCGACGTCATGATCTCGTAAGGGATCGTGCCGAGGATGTCAGCTATCTCGGTGACAGTCGGATCCTCTCCGAAAATTGTCACAGTGTCACCCACCTGACAGTCGACTCCGGTGACATCCACCATGCACATGTCCATGCAGATGTTGCCGATGGTCGGCACCCGGTGGCCGTTGAGGCTGAACCGGACGTTCCCCCTGCCGAGATGTCTGTCGATTCCGTCAGCGTAGCCGACAGGGATGGTTGCGATACGTGTACCCTCCGGGGCTATCTTACCGTGCTGGCCGTAGCCGATGGCGCCGTCCCCGGCCTTCAGTTCCTTGATCTGCAGAATTTTGACCTTCAGGGAAGCGACCGGCTTGAGTCTGACGTCAGGCAGGGCGCTGATGCCGTATATTCCAATACCCAGACGCACCATGTCGTGCTGGTACTGCGAGAACCTCTCGATACCGGCGGAATTGAGTATGTGC
>JAKSJH010000233.1 GCA_024398315.1 Bacteroidales bacterium | reverse complement strand
GCGAGGATTCTCTCGCCAGCTGCTTGACGGTCTCGGTCTTGCCGGTTCCGGGTGAGCCGTAGAAGATGCAGCTGAAGCCGGTACGCAGCCCTTTCTGCCGGAGACTGTCACAGATGCCGCCGTATCTCTCAGCGGACAGCATGCTGCTGAGCACATCGACCTGGCGTTTCACATCTCCGTCATAATACATGGCATGCGGGACGATCTTGTCCGCCTTGATGATGTCGGCAGGAATCTGGTCCTGGCGTGAAATGGTGCAGGCATCGGCGAACAGCCTTTCCTTCACGTCGTCGCAGATGTGAATATAATCTCTGCTCTTCATCCCGTCCGAATTGACGAACTCGATGACCGATTCGTTCATAAGCCTGATGCTCTCGTCATGGAGGCGGCTCAGAATTGAGTCACAGCGGTCTTCGGACGAAAATGCCTCTTCAACCTGGGACCTGACGATTTCGTCATCATTATCGTTGTAGTATTTGTGGGCAAGATAGAGGAACAGCTGGATTTCATTGCTGCAGTAGTCATCAAGATGCAAGGCACGGCATTCCTTGGAGAACGCAGTGTCCGGGTTGTCCTCGATGAGGGACCGGGCTTCGGCAAGAAGTTCCATATCCTCGATCTGGTCGTCGTCTGCCAGTTCGAACAGATCGCGCATCCTTCTCATGATCGCTATGGTTGTAAGGCCCTTGTTGTCCGGCTTGACATACGCCTTGTTATGCCTGAAGGATTCAAGGACCGCGTGCGGAAGAGAAACATGGCTCTCCTTGTCGATACGCATGAACCCTCTTTTCTTCAGGTCCTCCAGGTCATCATTGAACTCCAGCAGCTTCAGATAGCTGATGTGCAGAGTGTCAGCAAGGTCCGAAAGGTCGTTGCGGAATCTTGAGCATCTTTCAAGGCACGCCGCCATGACCAGGACCTGCACCTGGCTGAGCGACATCAGGTCTCCGACATAATCAACATCCGTCTCAACCTTCTGCAATATTTCTTCTATGTGAAGTTCATCTGGTTCTTCATTCTTTTCGCGCTCCTTTGCCAGAGTGCTCACGGCAGAAATGATGTTCCCCAGGCATCCGATCACGTTCAGATTCTTCATTTCCCTGCCGATGTTGGCGGTCTTTGTGATAGTTACAGGTCTCATGTCTTTCCTTAGTTTATCTGTTGCAAAAATAAGGCTATACCATGCCAAAAAATGTCAGACAATATGCCTGAGATGATATTTACCTATACACCCTTTATCACTGCGACAGGCTCAAGCGGAGTCACTATTCTGGTAAGGTCGGCCTGGTTGGCCATCACCTCCTCGATGTTCTTGTAGGCGGAAGCCGCCTCTTCCAGGTCCTTCTGGTAGCGGAGTGCATGGACGATTCCTTTCTCGTCCAGTTTCGCCTGCTCCGCCTCCAGGCTGAGGGTCCTCACCGCCTCCGTCCTGGACATCACCCTTCCGGCTCCGTGTGAGCAGGACATGAAGGAGTCCGGATTGCCGAGGCCTTCGGTGATATATGATCTCGTTCCCTGCGATCCAGGGATGATTCCGACCTCTCCCTCTCGGGCTCTGGTGGCGCCCTTTCTGTGGACGATTACGTCTTCGTCGAAATGGTGCTCCCACGCTGCGTAGTTGTGCGCAATGTTTATCATAGGCTCGAACTCGGCCCCCGGGACGCAGTCCTTGATGACACCGCAGATACGTTCCATCATGAGTCTGCGGTTGGCGAGAGCGAACTGAACGCAGTATTCCATCTCAGTCCAGTACTGCTTGAATTCAGGAGTCTTGAGAGGGAGGAACGCAAGGTTAGTATCGGGATTGACCTTTGAGAGCCATATCCTGTTAAGGACTTTCGCCTTCTCGTCATAGTAGTTGCAGACCTGTAGTCCGAGATTGCGGGAACCGGAGTGAATCATTATCCACATCCAGCCTTCATCGTCCTTCTGCAGTTCGATGAAGTGGTTGCCGCCTCCAAGTGTCCCGAGCTGCTTGAGCGCGGACTTGTACTGACGCGATACGACAGCCATGGAATCGATGTCGAAGCCCTGCGGCATGAGGGACTCGTCCTGTGCTGTCTTCTGGTGGTCCATGCCGACCGGAACCTGCTTGCGGATTCCGCGCATGAAGCCTTTGCGCAGTGTTTCGCTGTCCAGGTCTTCAACCCGGATGTTTGTCTTCACGGCGCACATTCCGCAACCTATGTCAACCCCTACCGCATTCGGTATGACGGCCCCCTTGGTTGCAAGTACGCCTCCGATATTCATCCCCACACCAGCGTGCACGTCGGGCATGAACGCGATGTGATGCAACACGAAAGGGAGAGTGG
>JAKSJH010000232.1 GCA_024398315.1 Bacteroidales bacterium | reverse complement strand
GCCAGATCCTTCTCACCGAGGGAGAAATGGATCTCCGCAAGCTTGGTGCAGGCGGCGCTTCTGAGTTCTGAAGTGAGGGCGGCGATCTCAAGACGGTCCATGGCGTCATAGACCTTGCCCATCTTCCATGCGGCAAGACCGCTGATGTAGTTGGCCTGAGGGTCGTAGGCATCGATGGCGAGGGCCTTGTCCGCCGCTTTGTAGCATCCTTCGAAGTCGAGGACGCGGTAGCGGAGCATGGCCTTCATCTCAAGAGCCTCAAGGATGGAAGGATTCTCGGCGATGGCCTCGTCCACTTCCTTCTCGGCCTTGTCGTAGAGCGCCATTCCGATGTGGCAGCGGGCGTAGACAGTCTTTCCCTGGGCGGAATTCTTGTCGAACTCGCTGTTGATCACATGCGGACGATCAGTCTCCTGGGTGTCGGAGGACCAGATCCTGGCGCCACCGACAGTCACGAGGGCAGGCACACCGGAGAGACGTGCGGATTCGTTGAACGGTTCGGCGGCCTTGAGGTCGACATCACCGGAAGCCAGGATTTTTCCATCGGCATCCTTGACGACCAGTTCGCCAGACATGTCCTGAAGAGGATATATTCCGAGAGAATATGTTCCGTTCTCCTCGCTGACGTTGACGACCGCACGGAGGGTCATGTCGTCAAGGCCGCCGATCTTCGCGAACGGGAGCCAGTACTCGTTCCATTCGTCAGTGCCGTAAGGAGTGAAAAGGAACTGCTTGTAAGGAGTGTCATTGCTCTCGTCCATGTTCTGGTTGAAGAGCCTTCCGCTCTGGAGCTCGACGTACTGAGGGTTGTTGTCAGTGAGAAGACCGACCCAGATGGATCCCTGCTCGGAAGGAGCCCAGGTGAAGTACTTGCGGCCGAGTTTCTCGTCCCTCTGCGCGAAATGGACCATGCCGAAATCATCATTCTCCCAGTAGGTTCCGAAATAGCCCTTGTGAGAGCCGCCCGGATGGAGCGACTTGTCAGCGCCGAATTTCTGGTCTGAATATTTCGAATAGTCATGTCCGCCGTCGATCGGGAAAGGAGTGGTCTGTCCGCCATGAGCGATGGTGTAGGTGGCAGGATAGATGAGCCTGAGGTCCTCGGATGCAGTCACACCGGAGTTTGCCCAATGGTAATATGGCTGGTAGAGACCGCTGTAGTTGTGCCAGAATGTCCTGGTACGCACCCAGACGGCATCCTTCGGAAGGTTGATCTCGACCATCCAGCGGGTGCGGGTCAGAAGTTCCTGCACGCCGATGTAGCAGCTTACGCTCCCGTCAGCCTTCGTCTCGACCTTGTAGTCCACAGGAGCGGCACATGACGGGGCATGACCTATTATTCCATAGTTGAACTCGATTCCGCCGCTGGTCCAGGGGCCGCGGAGAGCGATGTCCCTGAACTTGACGACACCGTTGTCATAGAACATCTCCTTCCCGTCCTTCTTGTCATAGATGGACCAGATCTTTCCTCCAATCTGAGGAAATATCTTGACTCTGAGCCACTTGTTCTCAAGAACCACCATCTTCCAGGTCACATCCTCCCCGGTCTGGGAGAAAGTCTGGTAGCGGTTGTAAGGGTAGATTCTGCCGGTACGGGGAGCCTTGTCCGGGTCTGAATATGCGTATGTGCGCATGACCGTGTCCTTGACTGTCGCAGTCTGTGCTCCAAGAATGGTGCAGAGGCTGATGAGGATTGCGGAAGCAGCGAGACGTTTCATATCTGTGGAATTGATGTGTTTCAGGAATATTCTTAATTAACCTATTGTCGCTCCGTTGACGAGAGCCTCGGCAGGAGTGATGAAGCGCATCTTGCCGTCACCCTGGCGGGCCATCAGGATCATTCCCTTGGACTCGATGCCTCTGATTGTGCGAGGCTCAAGGTTGGCGAGGATGCAGATCTGCTTGCCGACCATGTCCTCTGGAGAATAGTATTCAGCGATACCGGAGACGATGACTCTCTTGTCGATGCCGGTGTCGATGGTGAGTTTGAGAAGCTTGTCGGTCTTCGGGACCCTTTCGGCCTCAAGGACAGTGGCAGTGCGGATGTCCATCTTCCCGAACTCGTCAAAAGTGACGGAGTCCTTCTGAGGTTCGATCCTGGAGGCGGCCTCCTTTGCGGCTGCGGCGGCTTCAGCCGCCTCTCTCTCTGCCTTGATGGAGGCGAGTCTCTGAAGCTGGGCGTCTATGGCCTCGTCCTCGATTTTCGCAAAGAGAAGCTCGGCGGCACCGATTTCGTGGCCCTCCGGAATGAGTTCTGTCTCACCCATCTTGTCCCAGGAAAGGCAGACGCACTTCCCGGCTCCCGGACAGCACTCAGACAGTGCCTTGACGTCGGATCCGGCTGGAGCGGAAACCGTGTGGAGG
>JAKSJH010000231.1 GCA_024398315.1 Bacteroidales bacterium | reverse complement strand
CAAACATCGACTTTCAATGCAGAACAAGACTAAGGAACACTACCTTCTCCTCGATGGACTCAGAGGCGTTGCGGCCCTGATGGTCGTCGGCTACCATCTCTTCGAGGCTGTCGCATTCGCTGCCGGGGCTCCCGAGCAGAAGATGTTCCACGGCTTTCTCGCCGTGGATTTCTTCCTCATCCTTTCCGGTTTCGTGATGGGCTACGCCTACGACAACGAATGGGACAGGATGTCCGTCGGAGGATTCTTCCGCCGCAGGCTCACAAGGCTCCATCCGATGGTGGTGATGGGAGTGGTCATCGGAGCGGTCGCATTCATCGGACAGGGGTGCATGAAATGGGACGGGACACAGGCTTCTGCCGGAGCCGTGATCCTGACCATATTCCTTTCCCTCTTCCTGCTGCCTTCGCCTGGTGCGCTCGACGTGCGTGGCAACACGGAATTGTTCCCGTTGAACGGCCCGCACTGGTCCCTGTTCTTTGAATATATCGGCAGCATCCTCTACGCCCTGCTGCTCCGCCGCCTTTCAGACCGCGCCCTCAAGATCTGGGTGGCCGCAGCCGCGGTCGCTCTTCTCTCGATCGGTCTTTTCGGACCGGACGGAAGCATAGCCTACGGATGGTCCTCGCAGCCTGTGAACATGCTCGGAGGACTTCTCAGGATGACCTTTGAATATCCTTGCGGCCTGCTCCTGGCCAGGATGTTCCGCAAGCGTACCAGCGGCAATGCCGCCTGGAAGTCTCCGGCAGTCGCCTTCGGATTCTATGCGCTGCTGCTCGTCGGCCTCCTCTGTGTTCCTTCACTCGGGAAGTACAAGGTCATCTACGAGATCCTGTGCGTCTGCGTGGCCTTCCCTCTGCTCATCTGGAATGCTGCCAAGGTCGAATCCCCTCAGGGTTGCGCCCGCAATTCGATGACCTTCCTCGGAGACCTGTCCTACCCTCTCTACGCAATCCACTATCCGTTCATCTATCTCTACATAGGCTGGATAGGTTCAGGCGCCCATCCTTTCGGAAACTGGCCTGGAAGCACACCGGTCTGCATCGCCGTGATCTGCCTTGTCGTCGGAATCCTCTGCATGAAGTTCTATGACAAACCGGTCCGCAAGTTCATAAACAGTAAAATCAACAAATAATGAATATCATGAAATCCCGTTTCACAATCGTCGCCCTGTCGGCAGCGTTCCTTATGCTGGGAAGCGTCCCGGCATATTCATCATCCAAGGAAGAAAAGATTGATGATCTCGCTGCAAGGGTCTTCGCGGTCGCCGAGAAGCAGGCCGTCATGGCCGCCTCACAACTGGATGCAACCACACTTCCGAAGTCCATGAAGGCCGACGGAACGATGGCAAAGACCATCTGCAGGGATTGGGTCTGCGGATTCTTCCCGGGCACTGTCTGGTACATCTATGCCTACAACCAGGATCCGGAGTTCAAGGACCTGGCCTGGGAACAGACTCAGAAGTGCGCTCCTGTGCAGTTCTACCGCACGACTCACGATGTCGGATTCATGATCAACTGCAGCTACGGCAACGCTCTGCGTGTCGGTGGCATCGAAGAGAGCAGGGAAGTCCTCCGCAATGCGGCTCACTCTCTGGCCACCAGGTTCAATCCTGTCGTGGGCTGCACCAGGAGCTGGGACGCCAAGGACTCCTACAGGGTCATCATCGACAACATGATGAACCTCGAACTGCTGGTCCGTGTGGCTGACATGTTCAACGAGCCTCAGTTCAGGGACATCTCTTTCTCCCATGCCGACGTCACGATGAAGAACCATTTCCGTCCGGACTATTCCTCCTACCATGTCCTGAACTATGTTGAAGAGACAGGTGAGGTTACGAAGAAGTACACCGGTCAGGGCTATGCCGACGAGTCCACCTGGGCCCGCGGACAGGCATGGGCTCTCTACGGATTCACTATGATGGCCGAGAAGACAGGTGAGAAGAGTTATCTGGAGCAGGCTGAAAAGATCGCCCGCTGGACCATCGAGAACCTTCCTGAAGACTACGTCCAGTACTGGGACTACACCGGTGCTGCAAAGATTCTTGCAAACGAGCCGGGTCTTGACCGCAAATGGGCTGGTGAACTTCCTGACGGCAGCATCCTCCGCGACGCTTCAGCCGCCGCCATCACCGCATCTGCTTTCGTCAAGCTCAGCGAGACCACAAAGGACCGCAAGTTCGCAAAGCTCTGCCGCAAGGTTGCCGTCGCCCAGGTCCGCGCTCTTGCTTCTTCTGACTATCTCGCCGAGCCTGGCACCAACTGCGGCTTCATCCTCAAGCACGGCACCGGCGCCTACCACGGCAACTCCGAGGTTGACGTCCCTCTCTCCTACGCCGACTACTATTTCCTCGAAGCTATCCTCCGCCTCCAGGGCAAGGTCGAGTAGGATACTGCAGGGCCCTAGCGGGTCTGGATGGTGAGGTAGGAATCCTTGAGACCGAGGAAGTAGAGGATGCCGTCAAGACCGATGGTCGAGATGGACTGCTTGGCGTTGGCCTTGACCT
>JAKSJH010000230.1 GCA_024398315.1 Bacteroidales bacterium | reverse complement strand
GTTCATCATGGTTCCCTCCGGGTCACGATGACTTTTCCTGACCTCCCGGAGCGCATCGATGGACGGAGCCTCGTACATCGAGACACCGCCAATGAACACCTCGCCAAGATGCAGGGCGAAAGGCGGGAACAGCCAGTCGCCGGTATAAGTCTCCGCAAACGGATTGAAGGTTCCGAAAAAGGTGTCAGGAAGGGTCACAGTCCAGATGTCCTTGCCGAGTTGCTTCGACCTCTTCCAGCCCTTGACAAGCTCCGAGCCCTTGAGTTCGACGGTTTCACCTTCGGCCGCACGATAGAGAATCCTTGAGTCCTCCGAATTACCGCCGTACAGAGGATCGACCCACTCGCGGTAGACTCCCGAATGTACAGTTACGGTGTCACCCGGAAGAGCCCGCTGAGCTGCGGCGTTCACCGTAAGAAGAGGTTGGGAACTGGTCCCCGGTGCGGAATCACATCCGGTTTTGGACACATGGTATTCCATCGCCGGACAGATGGCTGCTCCAGACAGAAGCAGGAATGGTATCAGCAGAAATCTTCTGTTCATAAGAATCAATATATTCAATGAGTGATGTAAAGATAGTGCATTTCACGGAGAGAACGGTATTTTTTACTATCTTTATCGGACAACGGGACAAACCTACAGAAGATGAAAGCATCGAAGATTGTTATAGACTACGAGGAATATGATTCCTTGTCTGAAATGGAACCACTTGACAGAGAACTGGTTCTGGCAGCCATTGAAGGACAGGCAGGGTCCTATGCCCCCTATTCGGGATTCAACGTCGGAGCAGCCGTCAGGCTTGAGGACGGAACCATCGTCAAGGGATCCAACCAGGAGAATTCCGCCTATCCTCCTGGTCTGTGCGCAGAAAGGACGGCGATGTTCGCGGCCAGCGCCCACAATCCGGGCAAGGCGTTCGAAAGCATTGCGATAGTCGGAGGCTTCGGATTCACACAGGCGGACTCACCCTGCGCACCATGCGGAGCATGCCGCCAGGTCATGGCAGAGTACCAGACCAAGTCGGGCAGACCGATGAGCATCATCATGTACGGCAAGACGAAAACTCTGAAGTTTTCCAAGGTCGAGGACATCCTGCCCGTGATTTTCGACTCGTTCGACGAAAAAGAGCGGTAGGATTTGTGAATACCGAACTTGATTCTTATCTTTGTGCCGGGAAAGTCGTACACGACCAGCTCCCTCTGAACTCCCCCAGGGCCGGAAGGCAGCAAGGGTAGGAGGTCGTAGCGGTGCGATGTGCTAAGCTTTCCCTTTTTTTTATTCAGCCTCCTTGATGATTTCAATCAGGGCGGCGATTTTTTTCTGGGATGAACGGCTGGGACGGAGGCACTGGAAAAGGACGAAACCGGCCAGCAGGACAGCCAGGACAACGGTCAGGGACTTCGGAACCGGACCGATCCCGATGATTCCGAGTGCAATTATGAACGCTGCCAGAAGGAAGACCAGAACCTTGCGCAGGGTCGTGTTCGCATTGCCTTCCATGAAACAGGCCGCATAGCGGTGAAGGACTTCGCCATCCTCGTTAACGGAGACTGTGCCGGCATCCTCGAGACGGCAGACTATCCAGCTGGTCCTCATTGAAGCAGACAGTTCCAGCAGAAGGTCAAAATCTCCGACCTCAGGCATTTCATTCCTGCGGTACACCTTGCCGTAACTCTCCATCTCTTTCTTTATGCCGCCGAGGACCGTCCCGAAAGGTTTCACGCTCTGGAACAGAACCATTCCGGCATCCATCATCTGCATCTTGTTCTCCATATCTGATTATTCTAGAAATTGAAACACAGCACCGCGCCCACTGCTCCTGTCCGAGAATCGTAGGACGGAGCGGCGCTAAGGTCAACGTTGAACATCCAGCCAAGGATGTCCCTGGTAGGATTCAGCAGCCATTCCCCCGCATGGGCGAACAGGATGCCCATGCCGGCTCCGACCATCAGGTCACTGAACCAATGCTCATTGTCGTAGAGTCTTGTAGCACAAATGCCGGCGGCGAACGCATAGGCGCCTGCGCCCCAGCCCCAGCCATATTCAATTCTCACGAGTTCGGCTCCTGCGAAAGCCATCCCGGCATGACCCGAAGGGAAGGACATCATTCCGCTTCCGTCGGGACGCGGAGAATCTATCGTACGTTTCATGACAAAGCCAGAAGTCAGTATCAGACCGTATGCCCAGGCCGCCTCCAAGGACCTGTCCAGCAAGCAGTGCTTCGCTTCCACTCCAAGGGTGTCGAGAGAAAGATCGGCCGCAAGAGGGAGGAAGCGGAGGTAATCGCTTGACGATAACTTCGGTGACGCGCCTCTCCATGTGGATGTCCAGTCATTGATCGGGACGTCGAAGGCATCCCTGGCCGCGAAATGGAGAATGGAACCCGATGCCACAAGCGTCACAGGAGCGACCAGCTGCGACGGTCTGAAAACCGAGGTTTCAGGACGAGGCTCAGGAAGAGCGCAAGCCTGGGAGACAGCCGGATCCTGCCTGCCTGGGGTTCCGGCGACAGAATCCACGGCGAAGGACATAAGGACGACAAGCAGAACAGGCAGTCTCATCATA
>JAKSJH010000023.1 GCA_024398315.1 Bacteroidales bacterium | reverse complement strand
TTTTTGATTCCTTCCCGCCACTTATTCCAGTCTTTACAACTATGCCGGTCTCTTTATCAAAGATTTCATACAAATGCTGAGCATTTGTGCTTGCCTTTGAATTTCCATGGACGGATTTTACCGCATCTACAGCATCGCTGAGAATTCCGATGTTCTTTCCTACCCTAGGAGCCTTCAAAAGATCGCCAAGAGGAAGAACAGAAAGTCCACTCATAACCGCTCCCCAGTAGTCACCATCGGATGCGAGAAGAAGCGCATTGGCTCCATCCGCGACTCCTGTAGGGTCAAGGAATCCTGCCAGATCAAGTGCGGCACTGAGGGTTTCCTTTCCGTCAAGGCTGTAATTGCCTCCCCAGTCGATGCCTATCTTGCCGACGTTGATGGACATGTCCACCAGATCGGTCTTGAAAGTCACGGACGATTTGTTGGCTCCGGCCAGGACAAGATCCGCTCCACCGTCATCGATGAACTTGACCGGGTCTCCGGCGCAGTAGCCGAACTGGGAGAGGCCGTAGTACTTCTCCGCGAGAGGGTCGGGTGCGAGCCAGCGGCCGGTGCGCGGGTCGTGGAGACGGGCGCCGAAGTCGCTGTACGGGATGCCCTGGTCGAAGAACGCCTGGCTTTCCTTGCCGGAGAAGCGCCAGCGGTTGGTCGGGTCGGTGACGGTCTGTGAGGACTGTCCTCCGGTGAGGTCCCAGCGCTTGCCCAGAGGCAGGTAGTCGCTGGTCTCGAGGACGCCGCCCGTGGCCCCGTCAACGACTGCCCTGACGCTGCCGAGGTGGTCCCTCAGGAAGTGCTGCACCTGGTAGGTCCCGGAAGTCCCGGCCCCCGCGGTCCTCACTATCCTGCCGCCCGGGGTAAGGGCGCAGTCCAGCGAGAGGGTCCCGTCGGATGCCCTGGAGTATATCAAAGAGCCCAGGTACCTGACCCCCGTCCCGTCGCTTCCCACCGCACTGAGCCTGGCACCGTCCGCAAGATAGGAATATTCCGCGAGAGTTGAGCCGCTGCGGGCGATCTTTTTCGTCAGCCCGATGGCGTTGTACTCCATGTCGAGCCCCGAGAGGCCGTCGTGGGTGACGTTGCCGTCGGCGTCGTAGGTGTACGAGCCTCCGCCTCCGAGGCTGCCGGAGTTGGATATGGAGGCAATCCTATCACCCGAGTACGTGTAGGAGAGGGCGTCCTCCGGGGAGGTTGCGCTCTGTCCGTAGCGTGTCAGGGCGGTCACGTTGCCGTTGCGGTCGTAGGCGATGCCCTTCTCGCTGAAGGCGTCGGTGGCGGAGAGCGACGAGGAAGAGGTCCCGGTGAGGCGGTCGGCGGCGGTGAGCCTGCCACATCTGTCATAGGCCAGCTTCCAGGCGTTGACCGGCGAGCCGGCGCCGCGGCTCCACTCCCACTCGGAGATGTTGCCGGCATGGAGCGCCTTCGCCCCATGGGCTGCGTTGTTGTAGCGCAGGGTCATGGTGAACGGGCCGCTCGACGACGAGGTCAGCCAGTTCCTCACGTTGTAGGCGAGGGTCTCGGTCTGGGGGACGGAACCCGTGCCGGCCCCGTAGGTGCGCGACCCGACCCTTCCGGCACCGTCGTAGCCGAAGGTGACCGACTGCGCGCATCCGTTGAGGGTGCAGGTCTCGGAGACGGGCCTGTCCATGGAGTCATAGGTGCGGACGGTCTCGAAGGTGTCCGGGGTTCCTCCCGAGAGGGAGAGGGTGACCGTCTCCAGCTCCTTGAGCGGCTTGCCCGTGAAGGAGTTGAGCAGATGGGTCGTGCGCCATCCTCCCTCGGCCTCGGCCCTTCTTGTCTGCACCGCCCTTCCGAGGGCGTCGTAGTAGAGTGCGGAGACCGTCCTCGACGACGGGCTGTCCACCGAATGGACCGAGATGCCAGTGAGCATGCCCTTCATTGAGGACGCTGCGGTCACGGCGGTTCCGTAGCCGGCCTTTGCGTCGGCCGTCAGCATGGTCCTGTCCGTCGACGACAGGAGGTTCAGGAACGAGAGGTTGTCATAGTAGGAGACCCTGCGCGGGGTGGCGGACACGGGGACGGTTATCCCTGTCGGGACGTAGCCGCCGAGGGTTCCGTAGGAGGACCCCAGCGTGACCTTCGGGTAGGATGACGAGACGTCAGGGACAGTAGGACTCGGCCACGTTCCGGTGACGGCCTCCCTGCCTAGCGGGTCGGTGAGGGTGAAGGTCCACCTGCCGAGGTTCCTGTCGGTTCCGTTCTGAGTGAAGACCGGCCTGTCCGCCTTGTCGTAGCGGATGTACACTGCGGCGTTGCCCGGGGTCTTCTTCGACGTGCACCTGCCCCTGGAGTCGTACTTGTAGATGTAGCACGAGCTCTGCAGGACGGTGTGGCTGTCCTGCCATGTGGTGCTGGATGTCATCGATGCTGAGGCGTTCGGGGTCAGGACGTAGCAGAGCAGCCCGAGTTCGTCGTGGATGTAGTATGTGTCGAGGAACTCCTTCTGTCCGTACCGGTCCCTGTTCACCCTCCTCTCGAGCACGGTCCTTCCGAGCCTGTCGGTGAAGGAGAGAGCGGTCCGGCCGTCCTCGTCCTTTGTGATGGCGACGAGGAGGGATCCGTCCGGAAAGTTCCCGTCCCTCTTCAGGGACGTTGATGACGCGGCGTAGTACCTTCCGCAGATGAGGGAGTCAACGGATGTGCTGTTCACGAGGGTTTCCGTCAGCGTCCTGCGGTGACCGGTGTGCCATGATGCGCCCGGACCGTACTGCTCCTGCGGCCGGTCAAGAGGAGAGTCCTCGTAGAGGGTCTTCGAGAAGGCGTAGGAGTCGCCGTGGAAGGAGGCGGAGCTGTTCTTGGCCGTGGCCGGGACCACGTAGGCGCCCGCCGACCTGCCGGACGGGGTGCCCGCAGGGACCGGGAACGGGGCGTATTCGGTGAACGGCCTGCCGAAGGCGTCATATTCGTTGAGTGTGACGAGGTCTGCGGCCGCGCTTCCAGACTTCCCCCCGTTCCTGACCACGGTCTCCACCGTACGGCCGAGACGGTCCGTATAGGCTGTGCTCTCGACGGCCGCCGAGGTCGAGCCTGCGGTCGTCAGGTAGGTGGTGGTCCTGACGTAGTTCGACTGCGGCGTGCCTCCGTTGCTGTAGGTGTAGGATGCGGTCTTCCTGTCATACGAACCGTCGTAGACGAAGGATGAGGTGAGACGGCCGTGGCAGTCGTAGTAATGGGTAGCATTCCTGCCAGATGGATCCGTCACCACGGCTGCGCCAAGCAGCGGGGTCCAGGTGCATGTCGTCACGTGGACGCCGGAGCTGGAGGCGAAGGCCGACCTTATGCTTCCCAACCTGGACGCAATTGTGGAGGCCGATCCCGTGTTGAGTGCGGAGGTGTCGCAGGAGGACTTCACGGCGCTCCAGCTCGACCCGGCGATCTGGGCTACCGGACGGCTGCCCCTGTAGCCCCAGAGATAGACGGTGCGGAGCCCGTCGACGCCCTGGGCCTCGATCAGGTTGCCCCTCCGGTCATATTCAGTGAAGAGGACGGTCCTGGTGCTTCCGGAGTTCCCCTTGACTGTCAGGGACTTCGAGGCCGGGGCGATGAAAGTGCCTCCGTAGCAGGCATGCGAGGCGAACATCGTGGTCTCGGTGGTGAGAAGGTTGGAAGCGGAGATGGAGTTCCTGTAGACCCTCGTCTCGACAGGCACGCCCGTCATGCCCGCGGTCACCATGTCCGAGTAGATGGCCCCGGTACGGTCCTGAGGGTAGGACACGGCCGTTATCCTCGATGTGTAGCCGGGAAGTCCGACCGACTCGGTGGTTTTGACGACATTGCCGTAGGTGTCATATTCGTAGGCGACTGACCTGGTCACTGAGCCGTTGCTGCCCGCAGTTGTCTCGTCGCGCGAGGTCAGCAGGTTGCGCCCCTGGCTGAGGAGCGTGGTGATGAACCTGATCTCCTTGTACTGCGGATCGACGATGTCCTCGTCGGCGCCGTACACCCTCATGGAGCGGAAGGCCTTCATCTGGCGCAGGGTGGTCGTGGCGTCGCCGTCGCTGTATTCGGCGGTGTAGCCGGAGGCGGTCCTGGATGCCAGGCCGGAGTTGCCGGAAGGGATGACGGACGGCATGGACTGGGCCCGGTAGGCCTCGGAGCAGGTGCCGGCTCCGTTCTTCCAGTTCTCGAGGCGGTCGCTCACCATGTCGGTGCCCGCCACCTTCAGCGGATGGGACTGCCTGATGTCGAAGGTGTGGACCGTCAGACCCGAGATGGAGGTGCCGGACTCGTTGGAGGAGCGTGTCTCGACGACGTAGGGGTAGCTCACGCTCGACCCGGCGTCGGAGAAGAGGTCCACCATGGAGTTGTCGCTCCACACCCTCTCCTTGTAGGTTGCGGCGGGGCCTCCCAGGCCGGCGAACTCGTTGCAGAGGGTCTCCCGGTAGTAGATGAAGTTGGTGTCGGCCGGGCTGACCGCACCCTCGGGATGGACGTTGAGCACTCCGGTCCCGGTCACCGAGCCACGCTCCGTGCTGTAGCGGAAGTTGCGGTAGAGGACGTTGCCCGTACTCTCCATGTCCCTTATCTGCCTTATGCGCAGTCCTCCGGCCAGCCTGACCCTTGACGAGTCGTCTACGTAGCGGTGGGCTTCGTAGCTGAACTCGGTCCGGCCGCCGGCGGGATAGGTGATGGAGGTGAGCACGCCCCTCTGCATAGCAAGCTCGTCAGGCTCCCTGTTGCCGCCCGGAACCGTCACCTCGACCTCCTCGTCGTAGCCGACGGGATAGTTGTGGACGATGACCTTCGTGGTCACAGACGGGACGAGGGTGGTGTTGGAGTCGTGGCCGTTGTGGTAGCCCCAGCGGTCAACGCCCCTGGTGTCGCGCGGGACCGGGGTGCCGTTGTAGGCGAAGGTGTAGGTCTGGGCGTCGCCGCCGGACGGGGACTGGACGCTCACGGAGTTGAGCCGGAGGGAGAGCTCGCCGGAGTTGTAGGTCTGGGTGAACACGATCTTCCTGACCAGGACGTTGAAAAGGTCGTAGACCTCGATCCTGGCGAGTCCGTTCCTGGTGTCGGACGCCCTGATGAACTTCACGTAGCCCTCGCTGAAGTCTATCCTCTCGGGATACGAGTTCCTGACATCCATCTCCTGCCGGGTCGGAGTGGGGAACGAATAACCGGTGGGCAGGAGGAGGTCGGTGCGCTCCGCCTCCACCAGGGAGTGGGCGGTGTTGTCGTAGCGGTAGTACTTCACGGCCGCCGTCCCGCTGCCGTGGGAGGCCTGCACTGCTGGGATGGTGGCCTCCTGCTGGGCGTTGTAGCGGTCAAGGATGACAAGCGCGTCGGCATAGCGGCAGCACAGGATTTCGTCCGCGGACTGGGTGTAGCTGAAGCGGACCGAACGTCCGGTGGATGCGGAGCGGATCTCGCGGATCTTCCAGGATGTCGGGACCCAGTGGAAGGAGCCGCCCCACTTGCTGGCGGAGTAGTCGTGGTAGCGCTCCTGGGAGGAACCGAACTTGTAGGTCACGCCGTTGCGGTCCGTCAGGTCGATCTCACTTGAGAGGCCGCCGCTCAGGGGTACCGAGACCTTGATCCTGTCATCCGGGATGGTGACGGCCCTGCGGTCGCTGCGGTCGGGGTTGCGGAAGTAGAGCCTGCCCCCGCCTCCGGGCAGTCCGTAGCGGAACTCGTCAAGCTCGGTGTCGGCGCTCTGGTCGGTGACTGCCTTGAGCTGCTCGCGGCTCGGGTTCTCCTCCGAGGCGATGGTGGAGTTGTAGAAGAGCTCGTCGGCCCCGCCGTTGATGCTCCTGGAGAGCGATGGGCCGGTGGAGAGGCTCCAGCCGTCGCCCAGCCAGCGGCTGGAACGGAGGTTAGGTTTCATGCCCGAGGCATGGTAGCTCAGGCTGATGGGGATGCGGATGTCGCCCTCGACAATCTCGTACAGCGGGATCTCGATGCGGACGAGGCCGTTGCTCAGGTCGACAGGATAGCTGATGTACTTGGCCGTCTCGCCGGCCTGGGGGGACGGAGGAGTCACGGATGGCACCTCCAGGTCAGGAATCTGGGCGCGGGAGATGAAAGCCGCTCCCGCCATGATGATGAGCGCTGTCAGCGCTCTTCGGATAATCGATTTCATATTAAGTGTTGGTTTTTGTGCAGGAGGGGGCCTGCCGCGGCCCCCTGGAGCACGGTTATACTTGTCCGGGATGCCGTCCCGGATGCGGTTTGCACGGGCTCCCCTTTAGCGGAAGCGCCGGCTGTTGACGAAGAAATGCGATTATTGACGGGATTTTCTTGCAGGATTTGCAGGAAAACGTTACTTTTGAACCGCTGATTTCCTCTGCAGGTTTGACAAGGCCCTGCCGGTTAGTGTCTTCAGCACTCAAATGGAGCCCGGGATCCGCCAAGATTGGTGCTCCATTTTTTCGTGCCATGATGTGATCTCTCTACATGGACGATTATGGTTTTAAGGGTTGATAACTGATTGTTTGCGGCGGAGAATCGTAAGACCTGAACATGTGTCGGGACCTTCCGGACCACCTGGATGCAAAGATATGTCTTTATTCCTAATCAATGCAAGAGATTATCTGAAAAAAGTTTTCAACAAGGGATCGTTTTTCTGTTAATGCACAGAAAAACAATGCTTTAAGCTGTTGATAACTCCTCTCTTGACAAATTGACTGATAATCACCAATGCCGGCCGAGCCTGTACCACACCAGGAACATTTGGCCGAAGGAAGCATAACAAGAGTGGAACCACCTCGATACAGATATTCGCCAAAGCGACCGGTCAAATGAGTCCCAGGACGAATATCAGCACGATGGCGACAGGGGCGACAAACTTGATCAGGTAGTAGATCACCTGAGCGAAAGCTCTGCCATGGCGGATCTTTCCGGAATTGGTCAGTTCGTCCATCACGTCGCTCTTCTTCATCTTCCACCCCACGAACAGAGAGAACAGGAGCGCCCCGATCATCATCAGGAAGTTGGAGCACAGCTTGTCACAGAAGTCGAAGATCGACAGACCATGGAGACTGACACCGGCAAGAGGGCCGAACGACAGAGAACATAAAGAACCCAGAACGGCGGCGAACAGGAATATTCCCAGAGTCGCCTTTCCTCTTGAGACACCTTTCTCCTCACTCAGGTAGGCAACTCCGACCTCCATCATCGATATGGCGGAAGAAAGGGCGGCAACCAGCACGGTGAGGAAGAACAGGATGGCCACTACGGCGCTTATCAGCCTGGAGCTCCCGCCCATTGAAGCGAAGATGTAAGGCAGGGTCTGGAACACCAGTCCCGGACCTTCTCCAGGAGTTATCCCCGCCGCAAAGACTGCAGGCATCACCGCAAATCCCGCAATGATGGCGAAGAAAAGATCAGACAGTGCAGTCCCCCCGGAAGAAAGCAGAAGGTTCTCTTTCTCAGACACATAGGATGAATATGTCAGCATCGTCCCGACCCCGAGGGAGAGCGAGAAGAAGCTCTGTCCAAGGGCCGCCGCCCATGCCTGGGCGGTAAGCTTGGAGAAATCCGGTTTTAGAAGATATTCAATTCCTGCCCCGGCTCCCGGCAGGGTCATTGAATATACCGCTATCACGACTATCAGCACGAAGAGGACCGGCATGGTTGCCTTGCTGAATCGTTCGATTCCTTTCTTGACTCCGAAATAGACTATCACGGCGCAGAGACCGATGAAGACAAGATGGCAGAACAAAGGCCGCCAGGTAGAGGACATCAGCTGCTGGAACATCCCGGAGACCTGACCGGCGTTCTCAGGACGGAACTGAAGCGTCACAGATTTCAAAAGGTAGTCAATGGACCAGCCGCCGACGACACTGTAGTAGGATACTATGATGAGAGGGGTCACAACGGTCAGAAGACCGACCCACTTCCATTTCGTGCCGGGAGCAAGGGTCTCCATGGCCCCGAAGGTGTTCTGGTGCGACCGCCGCCCGATGACAGCCTCCGAGAGGAATATCGGCAGGGACACGAATGCACCGCACACGATGAAAGCCAGGATGAAGGCCGCTCCGCCATATTCACCCATTATGTAAGGGAATCTCCAGATGTTCCCCAGGCCTATTGCGGATCCGGCCATAGCCATGATCACAGCGCCACGGCTGCCGAACAGTTCTCTCTGCGGTTTCATAGGATGAAATTGGTCACGAATATTGTCAGCACGGCCAGCGGCGCGACATAGCGGATGAGGAAGTACAGCAGGCCGAACACCTTGCCGTTGACCTTGCCGCCGCTGGTGATCTCATCCCGGATTTCCTCCTTGTCCATCTTCCAGCCAACGAACAGGACTGCTATGAAGGCTCCTATGGTCAGAAGGATGTTGGATGAGAAGGCATCGATGATTCCGAAAGCCTCGTTGGAGAACACACTGACAAGTCCGAGAATCCAGGTGAAAAGGAACACACAGAGGCTCGCCCAGCCTCTCTTGAAATGCTTCTCCTCGACAAGATAGGCAACTCCGACCTCGATCAGCGAGATGCTTGAGGTCATTGCGGCGATGATGACCGTAAGGAAGAACAGGGCGGAGATCATCACTCCGATCCAGTGGTGGGAGGCTCCCATGTTGGAGAACACGAAAGGAAGGGTCTCGAAGATGAGACCGGGACCGGCTCCCGGTTCGATGCCGGCGGAGAACACCGCCGGGATGATGGCGAAGCCTGCAAGCATTGCGAACATCAGGTCAGCCACCGCTGTCCCCATCCCGGAGACCACCAGGTTCTCTTCCTTGCGGATGTAGGATGAATATGTTATTATGATGCCCATTCCCAGGGACAGAGAATAGAAGCTCTGACCGAGGGCATAGGCGAAAGTCCTTCCGGTGACCTTCGAAAAGTCAGGCTTCAGAAGATAGTCCACCCCCTTCGAGGCGCCCGGCATATTGACTGAATATACCACAATGACGACAATAAGCACGAAAAGCAGAGGAATCGAGATCTTGCTGAACCTCTCGATACCGCTCTTGACGCCCAGGGCAACGATGATGCAGGATAGTGCAAGAAACACGGTGCTGAAAGCCAGCACAGTCCACCCCGTCGGGACAAAAGACCCGAAATTCAATGAGAAGGAATGGAGGAAATACTCGACGGACCAGCCGCCCACAATCGTGTAGTAGGACACGATGATCATCGGTGTAATCACCGAAAGATAGCCCAGAAGTCTCCACTTGGTCTTCGGTGAGAGCACCTTCATCGCCCCTATCGCATTGGAATGCGACCTGCGGCCGATCACGGCTTCCGAAAGGAAGATCGGCAGCGAGAGCACGAAGGAGCAGACGATGTAGATGAGGATGAAAGCCGCACCGCCGTTCTGACCGGCCATGTACGGGAAGCGCCAGATGTTTCCGAGACCTATGGCGGAGCCTGCCATGGCCATGATGACGGCCATTCTGCCGCCGAAGTGTTCTCTCTTGTCCATTTTGGGGAATGTAAGGAGCTGTTTAGGAATGATGAAAAAATAAGTTGGTAAAGATTTATGAAAGATTGTTTATGGATTTTGAATATGGAATGAAGGAGCGTAGCGGGCTACGTGACTGAATGACATGTTCAAAAGACAAAACAAGATTCATAAAGATTACCAGATTATTTTTTAAGAATGACTTAACAGCTTCTAATTGTCAAGTTCGTCCGGAGCTACCGGTTCCTGCGGACGTACACAGTGAATTCGTAGCCGTAGCCTGTTTCAGGGTCGACTGCAACCGGAGTCGTTGACTCCACCTCCCAGATGTCCGGGTCGATCACCGGGAAGAAGGTGTCTGCGTCCTCGATGGTTGTGTGGACATGGGTGATGAAGAGCTTGTCGACCGTCGGAAGAGCCTGGCGGTAAGTCTCGCCGCCGCCCATCACGAACAGTCTTCCGCCTTTTCCCGCATGGTCCTTCTCTATCACTGAATATGCCTCGTCAAGGCTTCCGACCACTTTGATGTTGTCAGGGGCGTCCGGCCATGGGAAGATAGAGATGACTACATTGTCTCTCTTCGGAAGCGCCTTTCCTCCGATGGACTTGAAGGTCATGTATCCCATGACCACAGGGCTTCCCGTGGTGGTGGTCCTGAAATATTTCATGTCCTCGGCGATGTGCCAGAGGAGGGCGTTGGACTTGCCTATCGCTCTGTTGTCGGCGATGGCCACTATCAAGCATTTCTCCATATTCATAAAAAGTGTTAGACTGCGACTGGCGCCTTGATTGCTGGATGAGGGTCGTAACCTTCGAGGATGAAGTCCTCGTACTTGAAGTCGAAGATGTCCTTGACATCAGGGTTGAGCTTCATCACCGGGAGAGGACGCGGCTCGCGCGAAAGCTGAAGCTGAGCCTGCTCCATGTGGTTGAGGTAGAGGTGGGTGTCTCCGGTGGTGTGGATGAAGGTCCCCGGTTCGAGGCCGCAGACCTGCGCCATCATCATGGTGAGGAGGGAATATGATGCGATGTTGAACGGAACCCCGAGGAAGAAGTCCGCGCTTCTCTGGTAGAGCTGGCAGGAGAGCTTGCCGTCGGCCACATAGAACTGGAAGAGGCAGTGGCATGGTGGAAGGCCCATCTGGTCAATCTGGGCCACGTTCCAGGCATTCACCAGGATCCTGCGCGAGTCAGGATGGTTCTTGATGAGGTCTACGGCCTGTGCTATCTGGTCGATGTGACCGCCGTCATAGGTGTCCCACGCCCTCCACTGGTGGCCGTAGACAGGACCGAGCTCTCCGGTCTCATCGTTTCCCCAGGAATCCCAGATGTGGACGTTCTTCTCCTGCAGGGTCTTCTTGTTGGTGTCTCCGGAAAGGAACCAGAGAAGCTCCTCGATGATGCCTCTGGTGAAGACTTTCTTTGTGGTGAGGAGAGGGAACCCCTTGCTGAGGTCGAAGCGGCTCTGGGTGCCGAATATGCTTTTGGTGCCGACTCCGGTACGGTCAGTCTTGACGGCACCGTTGTCAACGATTTCCCTGAGAATGTCGAGATACTGTTTCATTGTCTGTCTATTTTGTAGAGAATGCCCAGATGATGGCCTCCTGGAAGGTTTCGCCAGGATTGAGGACCGTCGTCGGATAGTCAGCCTTGTTAGGAGAATCCGGGCAGTGCTGGCACTCGATGGCGACTCCGTCATAGTCGAAGTAGCTTCTGCCGCACTTGGCCACAGGACTGCCTGCAAGCCAGTTGCCGGTGTAGATCTGGACAGCGGGCTGGGTTGTCAGGACTTCGAGGAGGCGGCCGCTCCTGTCAGAATAAAGCTTTGCGGCTGACTGGATCTGGCCGGGCTCGTAGTCATTGATCATGAAGCAGTTGTCGTAGCCCTTGCCATAGTTGAGAGCCGGGAAGTCATCCTTGATCCTCTCACCGAGGGTGTGGAACTCGATGAAGTCCATCGGGGTTCCTGCAACCGGATCCGGTTCTCCGAGAGGGATAAGGGTCTCGTCGGTCGGAAGGTAGACGGAGGCGTTCAGCTTCATCTGATGGCCGAGGATGTTGCCCGCACCTTCGCCGTCAAGGTTGAAGTAGGCGTGGTTGGTGAGGTTGACGACCGTCTTCTTGTCGGACTGGGCGGTGAGGGTGAGCTTCAGGGCATTGTCCTCGCTCCACTCGTAATGTGCCACGGCCTTGAGATTGCCCGGGTAGCCGGCCTCGCCGTCCTGGGAGAAATACATGAACTCGACAGCGTCTCCTTCGACACGGCTCTCCCAGACCTGGTTCTGGAATCCTTCCGGACCTCCGTGGAGATGGTTCGGCCCGTTGTTCACAGGAAGGGTGTATTCCACTCCGTCCAGGGTGAACTTGCCCAGAGCTATGCGGTTGGCATACCTGCCGGGGCATTTTCCGGCACAAGGACCGTCCGCAAAATAGGAAAGCGGATCAGGGTAGCCGAGCACTACGTCGGCCATCTTGCCGTCCCTGTCCGGAACAACGATGCTGACTATTGCAGCACCGACGCTGGAAAGGCGTACGAATGCGCCGCTTTCATTCTTCATGGTGTAGAGGAAGATCTCTTTTCCACACGGGGACGTTCCCCAGAGTTTCTTTTCGATTGTCATGGTATGCTTCATTGAATTGTCTGACTTGCTTGATGAATATGCCGGATGACCCTCTCGGTCGTGGCATCCTTCAGGAGGACTGTCTTGTCTGCGTCCAGCAGGTACAGGGACGGAATCGCCCTGACATTGTAGGTGATGTCGTTGCGGATGGTGTGGGTGTGGTCGTAGCCCGTGAACCAGTCTTCAGGATAGGTCGAGGCATATTCCTTCCACTTGTCAAGTTCGTTGTCTATGTAGATGTTGACCACGGCGAGAGCGCCGGCGGAGGACATGGCCGCCACCAGAGGATCGTTGCAGAGCTGTTCGATGATCTCTCCGCAGGCCGTGCAGCCCGGATTCGAGAAGAAGAGCAGGGTCAGCGGCGCGTCCACTCCGTAAAGAGTGTGCCGCGAGCCGTCGAGGGCGGTGAAGGAGAAGTCCGCGGCATGAGTCCCGACCTTGTTCAACAGGCACATCTGAGCGTCGTGCGAATACGACCAGACTAGGTCCTGGTCCGAATATGCGGAACCGGCCAGCTTTGTGACATATTCGTAATAGAGGTCCTCATCCCTGACCGGAGAATTCGGGTCGTAGAGATAGTAAGGAACCATCTTTTCGAAAAAGGCGAATACGTTAGACGTGGTGTCGGCGGCCTGGAATCTCTCGACCTGGTCGAACAACGAGCGGACCGCCTTTGCGGAGAACTCCCTTGAGCACTGCTCCTCAAGGATTGTGACGAAGGTGCCAAGAGCGGTCTCGACGTCTTCAGAAGCTACACCGTTGACGATGTTCGTGTCGCAGGGGTAGGTCTTTGACGGATCCAGGAACTCGTTCCAGTAATTGGCAGCGCAGTACTCGACGGCGGCTGCCGGGTCGGTGATCATCGCCGGGACCTGAGGCATGGGTGGAAAACGATGGGGCTGGAAAGCCTCACCGGAGGCGCCCCCGGCTCCCCTGGCAGCACATCCTGACAGACTGAGCAGCAATGACATGCAGAAAATAAGCGATATGACTGTCCGTTTCATTGGAAATACCGGTCCGTTTTTGAAAGCATTCTTACAAAAATACTCAAAATATCCTATAGATGAAGCAGTAACGAACACCGATTTTGCTTACCTTTGTGACATGACTGAGTCCAGCACCATCAGATCCTCGGCGAGGCGCCTTCTTCTGGCCGCCCTCGCAGTCTTCGTCTGCACCGGCCTGCACGCTCAGTTCTCGCTGACAGGCAACGATCCTGCGCGTGTAAGATGGATGCGGACAGACACTCCTTCCTACAGGATCATCTACCCTGCAGGACTGGATTCCCTGGCACGGATCTACGGAACGGAGCTCGAGGCCGCCAGGAAGCCGCTTTCCTGGTCTTCAGGCTACTTTTCGGGTCAGACGTTCAGGAGCAGGCTGCCGGTGGTGCTCCACCCATATTACCCGTTTTCCAACGCCTCCGTGGTGTGGGCGCCGAAGAGGATGGACATCTACACCCTCCAGGACCCCTTCGCACCGACCCCGGTCCCGTGGGAGCGGAATCTTGCCATCCATGAGGGAAGGCATGCCTCCCAGATGCAGTTCTGCGGCGACGGCAAGTTCAAGGTCCTCAGGTGGCTTTCCGGCGAAGCCCTGACCGGAGTCCTCTCAGGAATATATCCCGGCCCGCCTTTCCTTGAAGGAGACGCTGTGGTTGCTGAGACGGCCCTGACAGAGTCCGGACGGGGACGACAGGCTTCTTTCCTTGAATATATGGCACCTGCCTTCGACTCCGGAGACTGGAGGGATTACTGGCAGTGGACCTACGGTTCCCTCACCAGATTCGCCCCTGACTACTACAGGAGCGGCTACATGCTTGTCGCCGGAACGAGAGTGTTCTTCAACGATCCGACTTTCACAAAAGACTATTTCTGGACATCGGTCCACAAGATGCGCTTCTTCAACCTCCAGCACACGGTCAGACAGGCCTCCGGAATGAAATTCAAGAAGTCTTTCAGAACCATCGAAGAGGGATTCCGAGACACCTGGCAGGCTGAAGCTCTGGAGAGAGCGCCCTTCATGAATTCCGTCCAGCTCACAGAATCTCCCCGTCTGCACACTCAGTACAGCAATCTGACTCTTGGGTCCGACGGAGGTATCTATTCTGTCAAGAGCAGTCTGGACCGGCCTTGCTCCCTCGTGAAGATTGCGCCTGACGGCTCGGAAGAAAGACTCAGTCTGTTCTCCGGAAGCACCAGCCCGCTCGTCTGCTCGAACGGAAAAGTGTTCTGGTCAGAAGCCAGACAGGACACAAGATGGACCCTCGGAGGCACTTCGGACATCTATTTCATCAGCACCACGGAAAATCCAAGGAGAATCTGCCGTCTGACCTCCGGAATGCGGCTTTTCAACCCCGCCGCAGCCCCGGACGGACGCCTCCTGAGCGCATGTGAATATCCCGTCACGGGCGGGACCCGCCTTGTCACGATCGACTCCTCAACTGGTGAATATGCCGGCTGCTGGACAGCCCCTGATGGAATCCAGATGACGGAATCCGCATGGCTCGGGGACCGGATCTTCGTGGCAGGTCTGTCGGACAACGGTATGGGGCTCTACGAGATTGCCGGCAGGGACAGCCTTGGGAAAGCAGTCCTGAAGATTGTCGCCAATCCGGTCCCGGTGGAACTCTCCCACCTCGGAACCTGGCCGGGAACCAGCTCCCTCACCTTCGTCTCAGACCACAGCGGAGTTCTGGAAATGTACAGGATCGATGTCGACAGCAAAGAGCTCACCCAGGTCACTTCTACCAGATACGGAATCAGCAACCCTGTCGTCGATCCCGTCTCCGGCGACCTTTTCTACACCTCCCTTGCCAGTTCCGACAAACCGGAGGAACACCGTCAGGGACGCATGGTCTATCGCACAGGCTTTGAGGAGCTTCCGATGAAACCGGCGGAATATTCAAAGATTCATTCCAGCCCTGTGGCAGAGAAACTGAGCGAGCAGGAGAAATCTCTTGCGGGCGGCAGCTGGAACGAAGGTCTGCCGGCTCAGACCACCTTCTCCGAGCCAACGGAATATTCAAAGATCCGCCTCCCGCACATCCATTCCTGGGCCCCTCTTTATTTTGAATATGACAACCTCGAGAACCTGAGTTTCGACGAGATCACCAGGTCCGCCGCACTGGGTGCCACGGCCTTCTTCCAGAACCATCTGAGCACCGGCTATGGTTCGGCTGGAGTGGAGTTCGGCCCGGACACCTACAACACAGACAGATGGAGAGGGGCCTTGCATCTGGACTACACCTATGAAGGGCTCTATCCTGTGTTCGAGTTCGAGCTGGACGTCAACGAAAGGGAGCGGATGGACGTCAAGAGAGTCTATGCGGAGAAGAACTTTGTCAAGAGCTATTTCGCGAACGGCACATTCCTGAAGAACAGTTCCTATGCGGCAGGTTCCGTCAAAGGCTACATTCCTTTCAACTTCTCATCAGGCGGGGTCGCCAGGGGATTCGTTCCGCAGGTGAGGTTCAGCTTCTCCAACGACCTCTACGACGACACGGTATATCTGCTGCAATATTCAGAAACAGAAGAATCCGGGGAGGACTCCGGAATCTACAAGGTGGCCGGCCAGCTCGGCACCGGCACGCCTTCGTCATCCTGCATGAGCACTCTGGCTCTTTCCGCCCGTGGCTATGTGATGCAGAAACAGGGGCCTTCACAGATTTTCCCTCATCTGGGAATAGGAGCTGAAGCCGGAGTGGTCTCCCGGCCCGGTCATTCCGGGAACTACAGGACAACGGCCTACACCTATGCCTACGGCTATCTTCCGGGGCTTACCTCCCTCCAGGGCATAAAGCTCACTGCCAGTTTCGAGAAGGCATTCGGGGGCTCCGCCTACAGCTTCCCTATCGTTGCGCTGTCAACTGGACCGCGTGGTTTCGCGGACTCCAATTTCAGAAGCGTCCTGTCCAGGAATTTCAGGACCAGGACCTGTCTTTCAGCCGACTGGTCGGTACCGTTCCTGTCGGTGGACTGGTCCTTCCTCAGTCCGCTGGCTTATGTCCGCAACTTTGTCCTGACTCCTTTCTGCGATGTCGAATGGGACACTTTCGGTACCATTCCTGACATAGGAATGAATCCGATGGGGGTGAAAGGTGACACTCTGATGAGCGTCGGTGCTGATCTTGAAGTCATTCTCGGCAATTTCATCTGGCTTCCTTACCAGACCAGGGCCGGCATCCGCTACGCCTGGAACACCTGGAACAACATGGACCTCCTCGGTCTGGCCAACCTCGACCGCCACTACATCGGCATGACCTTCTCCGTCGACCTCTGATCCGCCCTCCGGCACTGCAGAAGGTGTGCAAATTTGCGGCATACCTTCCGCACATGTTATGGTGCTCTTCAGCGTAAAGCCATCCTGAGGGGTAGTCCCGGAGGTGGTCTGGCAGGCAGGACCGCAGCCTCGTGGCAGCCAGTCAAGGGATGTTCCTCCCGAGGACAATGCCACCCTCGGCACTAGAGGGAGGGAGAAAGCCGCAGGCTTTCGGAAGGGGTCGGCGAAGCCGACGTCCTCGGGAGGAACATCCCTTGACTGGCCCAGTAAACCGGAGGACTATCGTTTCGTTAAGCGACGACGTTCCGAGCCCCATTGCCCCGGTGGGGAACAAAGCTCATCAGTAAAATTTATGTACTTTACCGGAAGAAGCGGGCGACCCAGGCCGGGTCGATGCGGGCGAAGCCGGAAGATGGCCTGACGGACGGATTGCGGCGGATTATCCCGGCGCAGTCTTCATAGACATTGAAACCGGTCCTGATGCACTGCATGCTGCCTTCCGAAGGATAGGTGAAGATCAGGTCGTTGTCCGCCCCCTCCAGCTTGTAGAACTTGAGTGCGGCATCCATGATGCCTTCCGACCCCTTCTCCGACATCTCCAGCTTGGTAATATGCTTGCACATCTCGATTACGCAGTCGTCCAGACCGCAATCGAAGATGTTCACTTTTTCCATCAGGGAACCGATGTCGTCAACCCTTCTCAGCACATAGCCTGGCAGAGATTCCGACAGGGCGGCGGACTGAGCCTCAAGGGCCTGTTCGTTCTCCGGGGCCAGACTGCCTGGGGGCAGCAGGAAGAACATCTGACGGTTGTCAGGATCGTGGTAGAGACACTCCCCGCGGTAGAGATTGACGGAACCGCAGGACGGACATTCCCAGACAAAGAGCGATCCGTCCCTGACCCTGTCCTTCAGGTCGGGAGAATCCTTGACATTGACTCTGTTAGGAACCGGAATCTCGCTCTGCTTCCCGCAAGCGGAGCATGTTGCTGTTGATAGGATAGCCATAGGAATATTCAAAACAGATTCTCAGCCTATCTTCTTCCAGAGCCAGTACATCAGCGCCCCCCAGGCCAGGAAAAGACCCACATAGACGATGAAAGGCAGACCGGTGGCGACTCCGGCGCTTTCCGTGTACTTGTCGAACTCCGGAATGTCGGCATAATAGTAGGCACCCGCTCCGAAATCCAGAGAATCCTGGAGCCCGGCGCGGGTGAACATTATGTACAAGGCGGCGAGCAGAGTCACCGACGCCACTGTGATGGTCAGTATCTTGCCCGCCTTCCTGATATTCATTTTCAAACCGTCTTCAAGACGTTAGTCAAGCACTGGAATCGGGAAGAACTTTCCACTGAGAAGGAACCACACCGCAAAGAATGTGAGAGCGATGTTGAAGGTCTGTCCGATGATGTAGAGCCACATGACCTTGCCACCCTGCATCTGCTTGATGATCTCCTTGAAGTTCGTGTCGAGTCCGATGCTGGTGAAAGCGAGGACGAAAGCCCAGTTCTTGTACTGGTCGAGGACCTTGTTGATGGCGCTGACCTGGTCCGCTCCGAAGATAGGCTGGATAAGGAATGAAGCCACGAGGGAGAAGAGGAAGAATCCGAGGATGAACTTAGGGAAGCTGACCCAGATCTCGGATGCGCCGACCTTGGTGGTGCCTGTCTTGTCAACCTTGGTTGCGAAGAAGACTGCCACGAAGAATGCGATGAAGCCGATGAGGATGTTCTGGATGGACTTCACGAGGACAGCAGCCTGCTGGCCCTCAGGGCCGAGGGCTGTTCCGGCGACCACGACAGCACCTGTGGAGTCAACGGTTCCTCCGATGAGGGAGCCTCCCATGAGAGGGCTCATGCCGCAGGCCTTGATGATCATCGGCTCGAACACCATCATGAGGATGGTGAATATGATTGAAATCGACACGGCGATCGAAAGGTCGTTCTTCTTGGCGTTGGAAGCGGCCGCAGTGGCGATGGCGGCGCTGGTGCCGCAGACACTGGTGGCAGCGGAAAGGGTGATCACCAGCGGCTTGTTGTCAATCTTGAGGACCTTCGTTCCGAACCACCACATGAATATGATGACAATCGGGGTCACGATCCATGCGATTCCAAGGCCGTAGAGACCGAACTTGGCGATGTTGGAGAAGAGGACGGAGAATCCCATGATGACGAGACCGGTCTTGATGTAGAACTCAGTCTTGATGGCTGGCTTGAGCCACTCAGGGACGCCTACAGTGTTGGAGATCAGCAGACCGATGAGAAGTGCCCAGCCTGCCCACTCGAGGTAGCGGTTGAGTGTGACCTCTGCGCTGACGCGCCTCACGACAAGTGCGACGACGCACCATGCGA
>JAKSJH010000229.1 GCA_024398315.1 Bacteroidales bacterium | reverse complement strand
CAGTCCTTTCCGGAAGCGTCCGAAATGAACTTGCCCAGGGCGTAGTCGGTGTATTCAACCGCAGCCTTGCGGGACATCGGATTACCTTCGAATTCGATGCGTCCGTCAGGATAGGTGTACGGACGGTGGTTGCTTATGGTCATTATGTGGGTGAAGAACGGCTTTCCCTCCGAAGCCATCCTGTCCAGATGCTTCAGGGTGACATTGTAGCTGTCCTCGTCACAGGTTCCCCAGATGTTGTCGAAGGTGATGTCTTCAGGGAGGAACTTGTTCTTGTCAAGGATTGCGTAGCCGTTGCCGGAGAAGAAGGCCTCCATGTTGTCGAAATAGCTGAAACCGCCATAGACGAAGGTTGTGCTGTACCCTTTCTCACGGAGGATGCTTCCGATAGTGAAGAGACCTGCGTTGTCAGGACGTTTGATGATGCTCTCTCCTGCTGCCGGCGGGACGCACAGGGTGACGGCTTCCAGACCGCGGACCGTGCGGTTGCCGGTGGCGAACAGGTTGTCGAAGCATATTCCTTCCGCAGCCAGGGTGTCCAGGTTCGGGGTTATGTTGTCCGTGCTGCCGAATGCCGCCATGAAATCGGCGCTGAGGCTTTCGATCGTGACCAGCACAATGTTCTTCCGGTTCTCCACTGAGCCGCTGTCGGAGACGTGCTGCATGCCTTCCGTGTCCATTCCGCACAGTGCCTGGACAGTTGCGGCGGCTTTGTCCTGGGGTATGACTTCATAGAACTGTGAATATTCCAGCTCATTGCTGTTGTAGGCCTCCAGGAAGTTCCAGCAGCCGTTTTCCTGCAGTTCCTTTTCGTAGATGTTGCCCGATCCGCCCGGATTGAAATACCCCCAGTGGAGCCATTTCACACTGCAGAAGCATCCTGCCGCGAGCAGCAGCAGGGTCAGGAGCCAGCGTTTGAAGCTGCCTGTTTCCGCATCCCGGACATCCCGCCCGCGAAGCATAATAGCACAGACGGCAGCGGCCAGAATCAGGACGCCAAGAAGGATCGGTATCATCGGGTATGACTGGAATATGTTGCCTATGACCTCGTTGGTGTAGACAAGGTAGTCCACTGCTATGAAATTGTAGCGCACACCTATCTCATCCCAGAACACGGATTCGCTTATGGCGTTGAGGATGAGCAGGAAGGCATAGAGCATCATTATGAAATAAATGAATATCCTGCGCCATGTGGATCTTATTCCAGGGATGAAGACCTTGAGCAGGAAGCATCCCGTGACCAGGAGCAGGAAGGCGTTTGCGATGCCGGGCACCACTCCGGCATATTCATCGGTGATGTCATTGAAACAGACGACGTAGGCTGTGAGGACTACAAGCAGGCCGCCAAGTATCCAGACATAGGGCTTGTCATATTTCCTGTCGGTGAAGAACGAGTGGATGATAAAGGCCGGGATGAGGGCGAGGGTGGCGAAGGCGATGTCGTTGAGAAGTCCTCTGCCGAACACTTTCAGCCAGGTCAGCACTGTAAAGTCCGATGTCACCGTCATCGGATGGCATATGAGGATGATCCTGACGATGATTCCGAGGATCACGGAATAGATGTAGAACCTTGGTGCGTAGAATCCGAACCAGTCCTTTACGATTTTTTTCTCTTTCATTTTTCCGGTACGATTATCTTCAATGCCGACGGGATGACCTTGATGTCGAGAGGGGAGGCGAAGGTGCACGGGTCTCCGTCGAAGTGGGCGATGAATTCGCCTTGTTTTTCGATGTGGATGTTCTTGCCCTTGAGGCAGATGACCTTGTCGCTGCCGGCAAGGCGGCCTGTCATGAGCCGTATGGCGAGCCCCGGTATGTCGATGGTTCTGAACGGTTTGATGACGGTGATGTCCAGAAGGCCGTCTGATGCGTCTGCGAGAGGGGTGATGCGGGCGTTGTTGCCCCATTGGTCGGAGTTCCCGACAGTGACAAGCGCCGCTTTCCGGCTCATGGTTGTACCGTCGACAGTGATGTCATATTCATCGAAGACGAACCCTTTCCAGGTCTTGAGGGCTTCGGAGATGTAGGTCTTGAGGCCTCGCGATCCGGCTGTGGCGAACCGGTAACTGACAATGGCGTCCAGTCCGGTGCCGCAGATGCTGAAGAACTCCCTTCCGTTGATCGTTCCGCAGTCGATGGTCCTTTCCACTCCTGTGTTCAGATTCCTTACCGCCTTGCGAGGGTTGCGGCTTATCCCCAGATGCAGGGCCAGGCCGTCTCCGCTGCCGCATGGGATGAGGGCGAAAGTCCTGTCGTTTCCCAGCAGTCCCCGGGCGACCTCGTTGAGGGTCCCGTCTCCGCCCACTGCACAGACTATGTCCGCAGTGCTGTTGCCGGCGAGGACCGTCGCATCTCCAGGTCCTGAGGTGTAAAGGTAACTCCACTGGAACCGGCTTCTGTCAAGTTCCTTCTCGATCATGCGGATCACCCTCTTCTTGTTTCCGGCACCGGAAATGGGATTGATTATGAAATCGATTGTCTTCATCTCTGCAAAATTACAACTTTATGCTGAATATGAGAACAGAAGGCGGGTCCCAAGACTGGAGCCTGCCTTCTGAATGATTCTGGTCAGATGTTTTCTACAGCTCGATGCACCAGCCATGTGTGTCCTGGACGAGGCCGTCCTGGATTCCACGGATCCGGTCGTAGAGCTTGCGGCTGACCTTGCCGC
>JAKSJH010000228.1 GCA_024398315.1 Bacteroidales bacterium | reverse complement strand
CTACGTCACTGGTTCTCCTATGGGCGAGGTACTCCATGAGAACCTTGCCGAGATCGAGGCTTCAGACGTCCACTAGCGTCTCGGACTTGAGAAAGGGAAGTACATCCTCCTGTCAGCCCACCGCGAGGAGAACATCGACACAGAGAAGAACTTCCTCAGCCTTTTCAACGCAATCAACAGCATGGCCGAGAAGTACGACATGCCTATCCTCTACAGCTGCCATCCGCGCAGCCGCAACCGCCTGGCCGCCAGCGGCTTCAAGCTCGACCCAAGGGTCATCCAGCACGAACCGCTCGGGTTCCACGACTACAACTGCCTCCAGATGAACGCTTTCGCGGTCGTCTCCGATTCCGGAACCCTTCCTGAAGAGTCTTCATTCTTCACCAGCGTGGGGCATCCGTTCCCGGCCATCTGCATCCGCACTTCCACAGAGCGTCCGGAGGCCATCGACAAGGCTGATTTCATCATCGCCGGCATCGACGAGAAGTCCCTTCTCCAGGCGGTTGACACCGCTGTCGAGCTCAACAGGGACGGCAATTACGGTATTCCGGTTCCAGATTATGTGGAGGAGAACGTCAGCACCAAGGTCGTCAAGATCATCCAGAGCTACGTCGGCATCGTCAACAAGATGGTCTGGAGAAAATTCTAAAGCGCAATGAAGATACTCGTCACCGGAGCCAAGGGATTCGTCGGAAGGAACCTCTGCTCCCAGCTCAACAACATAAAGGACGGCAAGGCCAGGTGGTACAACCTTCCGGAACCTGTCGAGGCTGTCTATGAATATGACATCGACTCCGCTCCGGAGGATCTCGACCTCTGGTGCCGCGACTGCGATTTCGTCTTCAATCTTGCCGGAGTCAACCGTCCGAAGGAACCGGAGGAGTTCATGAAGGGCAACTTCGGATTCGCCACCACCCTTCTGGACACTCTGAAGAAGTACGGCAACAAGTGCCCGGTGATGATTTCCAGTTCCATCCAGGCCACACTGGCAGGCCGTTTCGGGAATTCTGAATATGGCCGCAGCAAGAAGGCGGGCGAGGAACTTATGTTCGCATATTCAGAAGAGACCGGGGCCAGGGTCCTGGTCTACCGCTTCCCGAACCTGTTCGGCAAGTGGTGCAGGCCTAACTACAACAGCGCGGTGGCTACTTTCTGCAACAACATCGCCAATGACCTTCCGATCCAGGTCAATGACCGCAGCGTCGAGATGGAGCTGCTCTACATCGACGACCTTGTCGACGAGATGGTCGAGGCGCTCAAGGGCAATGAGCACAGGTGTGAGTTCGACGGTCTGGAGGTAGTGCCTTCAGAACCTTCGCTCCGCTCATCCCTCCCACAGCCTGACGGCTGCGGGCCCCTCCCTCTTACGGGGCCGAGGGTGGCCACGGGTTCTGAAGGCACTACCTCCAGAGCGTCGGAGGGCCGCTACTGCTATGTCCCGGTGACCCACAGGACCACCCTGGGCGAAATCGTCGACATCATCAACGAATGCCACGACTCGATGGAAGCCGGAGTCCAGATCGCGATGGACATGCCGGCCGGAAGCCTGCGCTACAAGCTGATGACCACCTACCTGAGCTATCTGCCGAAGGAGAAGGCCATCAGGGACATCAAGATGAACGTCGATCCGAGAGGAAGTTTCACGGAACTTATCCACACCCTCAACTGCGGCCAGGTCAGCATCAACATCAGCAAGCCGGGCATCACCAAGGGTCAGCACTGGCACCACAGCAAGTGGGAGACCTTCATCGTCGTTTCGGGCCACGGCCTCATCCAGCTCCGGAAAGAGGGCACCGGCGAGGTCTGGAACTACGAAGTGTCCGGAGAAAAGATCCAGGCGGTCCAGATGCTTCCGGGCTACACCCACAACATCATCAACCTCTCCGACACCCAGGACCTCGTCACCGTCATGTACTGCAACGAGATCTTCAACCCATCACGCCCCGACACCTACTTCGACCCCGTGGAGGAAACATAATAATTGAAAATATCCTTTTTACTAACTAACTATGGAAACAAAAGAATTACAGATGGAATTACTGCTGAAGCAGGACCATGAAGGAGAGATAGCTCTCTATCAGCCAGACGAGAACATCAATATTGAAGTAAGGATTGACTGTGAAAAGAACACTGTCTGGCTCTCAATCGATCAGATGGCCACACTGTTCGCAAGGGACAAGAGTGTAATAGGCAAGCATATTAGGAATATATTCAAAGAAGGCGAACTAAAGAAAGATCCAGTTTGGGCAAAATATGCCTACACTGCATCCGATGGAAAGACATACAGTGTGGATTTTTACAACCTTGATGTTATTATATCGGTTGGATACAGAGTACGTTCAGCGCAAGGTATAGCATTCCGTATATGGGCGTCCAAAGTGCTTAAAGACTATCTGCTTAATGGATATGCAGTCAACCGCCAACTTGTAGCTTTGCAGGAACGCACCGATGAACGTTTCTGTCATCTTGAACAACGCATTGACCGTCAGCAAGACCAGATTGATTTCTTCATCCGGACCAACGTCCCACCCATTGAGGGAGTCTTCTATGAAGGCCAGGTCCTTGACGCTAGACTTTTTGCGGAAAAACTCATTCGCATAGCAGCCCACGAGATAGTGCTTATAGATAATTAACGTGAGTTCGACGAATTTTAACTAAAAGAGAGACAGTTGGATAAGGCCAT
>JAKSJH010000227.1 GCA_024398315.1 Bacteroidales bacterium | reverse complement strand
GGAAGTCCTTGAAAAAGAAGATGTCAGCAGCTACTTCAAAGGCGTCTCCGCCCAGGAGCTCGCTCATCTGATCGCCTGCCAGTAGCCAGAGAGACTCTATTTTATATTCACAATCATATTCACACAAGTCATCCATGAAATCAATCCACAACCTGCTTTTGCTGACGGCGGTCGTTTCTAGTCTTTTCCTGTTTCCGGCATGTTCGGGCGAGGATGCTACAAGCGGGAACGAGACACTTGTCCCTGCGGACGACAATGAATGCATAGTAGTCATAGAAAGCGAAAAGCTGAAGAGCCGGAACTACGTCATCAGTGACCTCCTTGACAATTTCAAAACCCTCGGAAGTAGCAGGGCAAGACACCACAGACTGGTCATCCGCATAGATGCCACGGTGCCGACGATTGCACAGCTCTACAAGAAAGGAGAGCATTCTCCGCTCACCGAATTCCTCCTGGAGCCGGGAATGATCAGGATTACCGGGCGGGTAATTCCTGGGAAAATGTACGTCAACGGCAAGCTTGAGTCGAGATATGTAATTCAATATAAAGCCGAAGGAACTCCGAGTAACGAATTCCGACTGAAAAATCCAATAGACATGGAAGTATCGGACGGCAAGTTGAATTATCCATGGGCATCCATGGATTCCTTGCTGAGAAACGATCCTTCAGCCGTAACTGACATCTACAAGGTATTTATGCTTAATAGATGCAGGCTTGAGGGGCATACTCCTTCAACGGAGATGCTGGATGCATTCAGGAGCATAAGTCAGGCACAGATGGCGAAACCGGCTGTGGCAAAATTGCTCGGAATAGTGGAGAAAAGAGTCAGGATGGACGAAATATTCAAGGAGAACGATTACTCTTCGCTCGAAGTCAGAGATGACGGATCAGTTGTTCCAGGAATGCGCACCTTTGAAGACTACGCCGGCAAGGGGAGCTATGTCCTCCTGGACTTCTGGGGAAGCTGGTGCGGAATCTGCCGTGCCATCACACCTGACATAGTGGCCGTACACAATGATTTCAAGGAAAAGGGGCTCATCGTTCTCGGAATCAATGAGAGGGACATGCCGGCCGACGCTGTCTTCTGTATGGAGGACGAAGGCATGGACTATGATTCCATAATCGACAAGGACGGTTCCATCGCAGCCAGGTTCGGTGTCGAAAGCTACCCTACCCTGATTCTCATTGACCCCGAAGGCAACATCATCGCCGACCGGATCGACTACGCCCACCTGCGCAGTACCGTACAGTCCAAAATCAACTGACCTCCCTTCCCCTATGTCGCTGACCCTCGTTCCAGCAGGGGTGTCTGCGACGGTGCATTTCATAACCAGTTGATATTCAGACACCAATTTCCCATCAGCGTCGCAGACACCCTTACTCTTCAGAGGGTCTGTGACGCTGACTGGAAATTCAGTTTAAGATGGATGCGGAACTGCTCCTCGGTGAAGAACCGGGCTGATCCTATTTCTGGTCGACGAAGACCCGCTTGACAGCGTCAAGGTAGCCGTAGCCGTTGACATTGTCAGGCTGGAGATAACTCGTCTCAGTCCACTCGTTCCAGCTGTTGATGGTGATGAGAGGCTTGAGGTCAGGACGGGCGTCCACATAGGCTTTCGCATTCCTGAGAGCCGTCTCGAACAGTTCCGGAGTGTTGTTGCGGGTGATCGGGCTCACCTTGATTCTCGGGCTGTTGTCCCAGCCGATCGTCACATGAGGATAGAACGGGATTGAGAAATCCTTGTCTATCTGCTCCCAGGTCTGGGCAGCCTTCTCAATCAGATTGGAATATTCATCATCCACCCAGAGATAATGGCAGAACTGATAGTGCGAGGTACTGTTGAATCCAAGGTGGGTGACGAAGGCGTCTTCGAGCTTCTGAGAGCTCTTTGGCGGATCGAAACCGCTGTAGTTCAGAATGGCAGGAATCATCGTGAACTGGAGTTCAAGATCAGGGAAACCGGCTTTCTTCACTTCGCGGCGGAACCATGCGAGGGCATCCTTGGTCTGCTCCACTCCTCCCAGGCCCGTGATCAGCCTTTCGACCTCATAGATCATGAACACAGGCTTGCCGTCAATCTTGTAGTAGTTTGGCTGCTTGAAGAACATCTCGATGTTCCTCTTGCAGATCTTCTCGAACTCTTCACGGTCGACTCTTCCTGTCCAGATCACATTGTCTTCCTTGACGCGTGAGATTCTGGTGTCCCAGGTGTTACCGACATCGTGGTTGGCCCACATCAGGTAGAACTGCATCTTGTCCCTGTTGCGTGCTTTCAGAAAACCGTTTGTCAGGGTAGTCTCCATGAAAGGGCGTCCGTCGAACCAGTACCAGTCGAAGATGAAGACATTGACACCATGGTCGACAGCCTGGTCGATCTCCATCTCCATGACTGCCGGGTCAGCCTCATTGACATAACCCCAGAGAGGGGTCCTGTTCCAGTAATGGTCAGGATTGCGGGTCTGCATGGTCAGGACTGTCTCCCACTCGCCTATTCCCATAGGCCAGAAAGGACGCAGTCTAGGGTCGTCGGCCGCGTAGGCAGGATAGACGTAGGCGGCGACATCGTACTTCTTCTGCTGTCCGAACGTGACGTTCCAGCACAGAAGGAGCATTGCGATGAGAATGATTGATCTTTTCATTTCGTACACGTATTTAAGAAGCTGTTTTGAAATGGTAAACTTTATTTCTTATGAATCTTTTTGGTCTG
>JAKSJH010000226.1 GCA_024398315.1 Bacteroidales bacterium | reverse complement strand
TTTCATCATTCTCGTGACAGTGGAATATTCCGTCCCAGCCTGCTGACTGGGCGTTTTTGATGAAGCCGTGCTTCTCCCATATTTCATAATAGAAGTTCAGCACCTTGCGGGCTTCTTCGGTATGACCGAGCGCCAGGTAGGAGCGTGAGACTCCGTACTGGTCGCGGACGTACATCATGTGGTATACCACACCGGCGAGCATTCCGCCTTCAATGCCCTGCTGCGTCCTGAGAAGGGCGGCAATGTCATCCACGGATTCTTCCAGCTCCTCTCTGTCATCTTCATCCATTCCCTTGAAATTCAACGCTTCATGGACTTTTGAATACTTCTTCCAGTCCTTCCTGCATTCCCTGAGAAGCTTTCTCCAGGAAGTGGAGGCGACAATCTCCTCGTTCTCCTGGCAGGTCTTACCACCGTTTCCTTCCATCTCACCTGAAATCACATAGATTGTGCTTCTGCCTTTCCCGACACAGACTTTGTCGCGATGGTGTAATGATAGCCTCCAGGGGATATGTATCGGCTGTAGAACGGCACACCAGGGGCGAAGTCTATCCTCCATGCGCTGGTGAAGCCTTCGAGAGTGACCGGGGTGAAGGTCATCTTGTCAGCATATTGTCCATAGCGGGCTTCGAAGCATGCTCCGAAATCGAATCTCAGACTGTCCTTTGCGTTAATCCTTCTGACAAGTGAGTTGCCGGTTATGGAGATGAAGTCGGTCATTTCCGCGACATCCCTGCCTGTCTGTTTGTCCTCGATCTCGTATTCCCAGACCGCGGTACCGTCTTCTCTGTCAGAATCCACCTCAAAGGATTCCTGACCAGGGGAGAAGAGCATGCCCAGCATGCCTGGAGCTGAATACGGGTTTCCGAAGATCTGGTAGAGATTCCCGTTCTTGCCGTAGGCGCAGAGCTTGCCGTTGCCCATCGACATGATGTTGTTCAGTTCTGTGAAATCGTAGTTCCTGTAGCCGGCCGATGCGGCGCTCATCTGGACCGCAAGAACCAGCACGGCGGCAGAACAGGCTGCCTTTCTGAAGGTATTGTTCATGGTGCTTGAAGTGTTGTTCGTTTTCAGATTCCCAAATTTACTTAATAAACTGATAAAATCCTATTGTGAGACATGGGATAAATTGGTAATTTTGTAGATATTAATGAAACGAACGACAAACGTCATGAACCTGTTCATCCCCAAGAACTACAAGAGTCTGCTCGGTGACTTCGAGAGCACTGAACAGGCCGTAAAGGCCGTCAAGGACATGTTCCAGGACAATCTTTCGGCCCAGCTGGCCCTCCTGAGAGTCACTGCCCCGATGGTCGTGCTCTCCGGGAAGGGAATCAACGACGACCTCAACGGAGTCGAAAGGCCTGTCCGCTTCCCGATCAAGGGAATGGACGAGCAGCCCGCCGAAGTCGTCCATTCCCTGGCCAAATGGAAGAGGCTCAAGCTTGGTGACATGAAAGTCCAGCCCGGCATGGGCATCTACACCGACATGAACGCCCTCCGCCCTGACGAGGACCTTGACAACCTTCACTCCATCTATGTCGACCAGTGGGACTGGGAGAAGGTTATCGGCAGGGGAGACCGCAACCTGGCCTACCTTAAGAAGACAGTAAAGCGAATCTACGAGGCCATCAAAGTCACCGAGAACAAACTCTTCATTGAGTTCCCTCAGGTGAAGCCTGTGCTTCCTGACGAGATATTCTTCATCCATTCCGAAGAACTGCTCAGGATGTATCCTGACCTCAGCCCGAAGGAGAGGGAGGATGCCATCGTACGCACCCACAAGGCCGTTTTCCTGATCGGTATCGGAGGCGCTCTCTCGAACGGGGAGCCTCATGACGGCAGAGCCGCCGACTATGATGACTGGAGCACCCTCAACGAGGATGGTTTCTACGGCCTCAACGGTGACATCCTTCTCTGGAACGATGTCCTTGAGCGTTCGGTCGAAGTCTCCAGCATGGGCATCAGGGTCGATGAAGAGGCGATGCGCCGCCAGTTGGAGATCCGTCACCAGGAGTACAAGGCTGACCTGTTCTTCCATAAGCAGCTTCTTGAAGGCAATCTTCCATGCACCATAGGCGGAGGTATCGGTCAGTCCCGTCTCTGCATGTTCCTTCTCAAGAAGGCGCACATCGGGGAGATCCAGTCCAGCATCTGGCCGGACGAAGTCCGCGAGAAATGCGCCGCCAACGGAATAGATCTGGCATAGAATCCAATTATATCAATGAATATGAATAAAATCAGATCCGCATCAGTCGCCGCTCTGGCGATCATTGTCCTGAGTTCGTGCGGGCAGAAGAACGTTTCTGTCCCGGAATCAGTCAGCATTGTCCCTCAACCATCTCAGATCGAACTTGCCGATGGCGCTTTCGCTGTCGCGGGCTCACAGGTTTTCTGCTCTCCGTCATTCGATGAGTTGAGCCGTCAGGCCATCTCCGACTTTGCCGGGAAACTCAGCATCGCAACAGGCTCCAGGAGCAGGTTCTCAGTCAAGGACGTGTCCGGCAAGGGCATTTCTTTCGCCATCGATCCGGCACTCCCGGAGGAGGGATATACAATCGAAGTCAGTCAGAAGAGCGTGGCTGTGACAGCCGCCGGACTCAACGGTGTCGTCTATGCCATCCAGTCCCTTTCGCAGATGCTGCCAGCAGAGCTGTTTGCCGGAAAGACGGCCAAGGATGCCAACTGGGCCCTCCGCTGCTGCACTGTCGTGGACGCTCCGCGTTTCGGCTACAGGGG
>JAKSJH010000225.1 GCA_024398315.1 Bacteroidales bacterium | reverse complement strand
CCGCCGTGAAGATTCAGACAGGCTGGGGTATCCCGCTGCATTCACCATCTACGACACAAGTGACTCAGTCAGTGCGATAAAGACCTGCATCAAGGAGCTCAGCCTCGACGACAAGGTCTACAAGCCCAAGGACATACTCTCCAGGATCTCGCTGGCCAAGAACAACCTCATGACGTCGGATGCCTACAGGAACAACCAGAAGGTCCTGGAGAAGGACATCCAGTCCCGCAGGCCCAAGATCTGCGACATCTACTCGATGTATACCGCGAAGTGCAGGAACGCCGGGGTCATGGACTTCGACGACATCCTCCTGAACATGAACATCCTCTTCAGGGATTTCCCGGATGTCAAGGCTCAGATCGCAGGACGCTTCGACTATATCATGGTCGACGAGTACCAGGACACGAACTTCGCCCAGTACCTTATCCTGAAGAAGCTCAGCGAGCCTCACCGCAATCTCTGTGTCGTGGGCGACGACTCGCAGTCCATCTATGCCTTCCGAGGTGCCAAGATCGAGAACATCCTGAACTTCAAGAAGGACTATCCTGAGTGCAAGACTTTCCGCCTGGAGAAGAACTACAGGTCCACTGCCAACATCGTGGACGCGGCCAACTCATTGATAGCCGAGAACTCCAACAGGATCCCCAAGACTTGCGTGGCGGTCGGCGATGAAGGAGAGAGAATCCGTCTCCTGAAGTGCTATTCAGAGCAGGAAGAGGCCATCAAGATTGCCTCCGAGATCATCGACAGGATGCAGTCAGACCATGCCAAGTACCAGGATTTCGCCATACTCTACAGGACAAATTCCCAGTCCAGGTCGCTTGAGGAAGCCCTCCGCAAGAGGAATCTTCCCTACATGATCTACTCCGGCAACTCCTTCTTCGAAAGGGCCGAGGTGAAGGACATGATGGCCTACATGAAACTGGTCGTCAACATCAATGACGACGAGTCCTTCAAGAGGGTGATCAACACGCCTGCGCGTGGAATCGGAGACACGTCCCTGGCTGCCCTCGGCACCATGGCAAACGTCCTCGGGGTGTCCCTCTTCAAGGCCGCATATTCAGAGAGATTCGCGGAATTCGGGCTGAAGGCTCCGGCGGTGGCGAAGATCCGCTCATTCTGCGAGATGATCGGCAAGTTCGCCTCGCAGGTCAGCCAGGAGAATGCCAATGAACTGGCAGTCAGGCTGAATGACGAGTGCGGACTGTACGCGCACTTCAAGAGCGACAGCTCGATCGAGTCGCAGTCCAGGGCATCCAATGTCGAAGAGCTTGTCAACAGTGTTGCCCAGTACGTGGAAGACCGTCAGAATGAGTACCTTGCCGAGATGGAAGCAGATGCACTCGACGAGTCTGAGATCACCTATCCGATCGTCACTCTCGGCGAGTTCCTCGAGAACATCTCCCTTCTTTCCAATATCGACATCTCCGAAGACGAGGATTCCACCAACAAGATTGCCTTGATGACAGTCCATTCGGCAAAGGGACTGGAGTTCCCTTATGTCTTCGTCGCTGGAATGGAGGAGAATCTGTTCCCTTCCGGCGGCATGCTGATCTCTCCTCCGGAAGTCGAGGAAGAACGCCGCCTCTTCTATGTGGCCATGACCAGGGCAAAGAAGACCCTTAGCCTTTCCTTCGCCCAGACAAGGTTGAGGAACGGAAAGCATGAAAGCAACTCCCCAAGCCGATTCGTCAAGGAAATCGATCCGAAATACATTGCTAACCCACTCAGGGATAGTGACTTCTCTGATGAGAATGACACACTTCCTGCCTTTGGGCGTTCCTTCCGCGGCTTCGGCTCATCAGGTTCCGGATCCTCTGGTTCATGGTCAGGAGGCCCGCGCCAGGGCGGCTCTCAGAGAGGCTCCTATCGTGGTGGGGACAGCAGGAATGAATATGGGAGTACGAGACTCGGCGGTACTAAATACGGCATGTCAGGTGCGGTGCACACGGTTCCGAGAAGTGCCTCGGTGCAGCCTCAGCCATCCAAGCTTGACCAGCTTCGCAACCGCCCTCTCCCTCCGAAGGTGCCTGATGCCGATTTCATCCCGGTGTCTCCGGACGTCCTGAAGCCTGGCCTTCGTGTCGAGCATAATCGCTTCGGGTTCGGTACCGTGACTGAGATTCTCGGCTCCGGTACGGAAAAGAAGGCCAAGATTACCTTCGATGCCTATGGCGAGAAGCTTCTTATACTCAGATACGCAAAAATTCGTCTCGCCTAGTTGTTTTTGTTAAAACAATTTGTATCTTTGGGACGAAGTTTTTCATAGTTTAAGTTTAGGTTAAGTAGCGGGGCGATCGCAGTGAATGCGATTGCCTCGTGAATTTTTTATACAATCCTTAAAGAAACGTATCGTTCTGTGCGGCTGAGGACAGCATTTTTCTGTTTCTGTAAGCTTTTTCTGTTTTCCACATCTACCTTTGCCTCGGTCCGCAACGGTGCGGCCGGTAAAAAATCGTTTACAGACTATGAAAACTTCCTCAGGAGCCCTATCCGGGCTTCTTGCCGTCGCACTTGCAATCAGTGCTGCGGCGCTATCCTGCAACAAGCTGCCGGAAGAACAGCGGCAGGGGAGTCTGAGCTGGACTTTCCCGGAACAGCTTGCAACGAGGTCCATCGAGGATCTCCCTGACACGGATTCGTTCATCCTTGCCGTCACGAACAGCTCAGGCGGCATCCTGTACGAGGGACGCGATGGCGATCCCCCTCAGTCTCTTGACCTCCCTCCCGGCACCCATACAGTCGTTCTCCCGCCGCGACC
>JAKSJH010000224.1 GCA_024398315.1 Bacteroidales bacterium | reverse complement strand
ACAGGGCAGCCTGGGTCAACCTGTTCGGTGTTGTTGGTGTCGCCTGTCAGGTAGAAGACCGTGTGGTCCGTGTCCTCGCCGCAATCGACCAGGTAGGTGATCACGAAGTTCTGAAGCTTTGCATTGTGGTCTGTCAATGCGGTCCTGACCTTGATTCCACCGACCTGGAGCTCGCGGGTGTCCTTAAGGTTGGTGAGAGGATAGCTGTCACTCTCCCAGTTGGCAAAGACAGGCTTACCGGCATCTGTCATGGCCTTGTTCATGGCATCGGTGAAGTGGTCCCCATGCTTGTGCGTTATGAGAAGGAAGTCCAGGAAAGGAACGAGCCTGGATGCCTCCGGATGCTTGATGTCTACGGCAAAGCACTGAGACGGCGTCTTGACAACATAGCCCATGTTGTAGAGATGCCAGATGGCGACTGTCCCCTTCTCCACCCTGGTCCTTGGAATCTCGCGGACCAGCTTGTCGAGGGCAATCTGGTAGTACCTGAGCACAGTTCCCTTCTCCATCTCCCGGCGCGTTTGCTCATCAGCCTTGAGGTACGCGTTGAACGTGTCGCTTGAAAGGCTGTCCATATAGTCCTGCATCCGGTACATGGCATACAGACGGTCCCTGGTCATGTTGTCGATGGAGCCTTTCCAGATGTTCCTGGCCAGTCTGTCTATCTGCCTGTTCGGGTTGGCCGCACCTGCCGTGCAGGCAATGGCAAGTGTACACGCAAGGGCTGTGAATGCCTTTATGAATGATCTTTTCATTTCGTATGATTTTTTATCACGAGTGGGAACTACTAATATAGGCATATATTTCTGTTTCTTTAACTCCGTTGCAAGGATTATTCTTATCTTAGCAGTCTAATCTCCAATGACTATGCAGATTGAAAAGGACAGAAGCTTCCTGCTGGCGGAAAGATATGTGCAGGAGACAGGGGTTTCAGTCTACCTCACCGGCAAGGCTGGCACCGGGAAGACAACCTTCCTCAAGGAGATTGTAGCCAACACTTCCAAGAGATGCGCCATCGTCGCTCCGACCGGAGTCGCCGCGATGAACGCCGGCGGAGTCACCATCCATTCATTCTTCCAACTCCCACTGTGTCCCTATCTTCCTGACGTCAAGGAACTTGTGACGGAGTATCAGATGCCGGAACGCAACCGGACCCTGCGCAGGGAAAGGATCAAGATCCTCAGGACACTGGACCTCCTGGTCATAGACGAGATCTCCATGGTGAGAGCCGACATCCTCGATGCGATGGACCACGTCCTCAGGACCTACAGGAGGAACGACAGGCCGTTCGGTGGTGTCCAGCTCCTGATGATCGGTGACATCCAGCAGCTTCCTCCTGTCATCAAGGATTCGGAAAGACCCTATTTCGAGCAGGTCTACCCTTCCCCCTTCTTCTTCAATTCCAAGGCATTCCGGAAACTCCCGCACGTGATCATCGAGCTGGAGCGCATCCACAGGCAGAAGGATGCGGAGTTTCTCGCGATCCTGAACGACATCAGGACAGGGACCCCGCACAGAAACACCCTGACGGCCCTTAACACAAGGTTCGACCCATCATTCATCCCGCCGGAGGACGAGAAATGGATCAGGCTGACGACCCACAATGCCCAGGCCGACGCGGTCAACAGGGCAAAGATGGAAGAGATCGATTCCGAGGAAAGGACATTCGAGGCTCGGATCGACGGTTCATTCCCCGAGAATGCCTACCCGGCGGACACTGAGCTGGGCCTCAAGGTGGGTGCCCAGGTCATGTTCATCCGCAACGACGTCTCCGGTGAAGGACGCTACTACAACGGCAAGATCGGGACTGTCAGCGCACTGGACACGGACGTGGTCGTTACGGATGAGCACGGGACAGAGATCGTCGTCGGGGAAGAGGAATGGGAGAACATCAAGTACGAGCTGAATCCAGAGACCGGAGAGATCGAGGGAAAGGTGGAAGGAGTGTTCCGGCAGTATCCTCTCAGACTGGCATGGGCGATCACGATCCACAAGAGCCAGGGACTGACTTTCGACAGGGTGATGATCGATGCCGGTTCCGCATTCTCTTTCGGCCAGGTCTATGTTGCCCTCTCAAGATGCCGTTCCCTGGACGGGATAGTCCTGGCGACGCCGATCACCGAAAGATGCACATTCGCGAACCAGGAGGTAAGCACGTTCGAGCAGACATACACGCCTCAGGATGTCGCTGCCGCAGAGCTGGAAGCCCACAGGAGGGAGTATGCAGCCGGCATCCTCTGCGAGGCATTCGACCTGAGGCAGCTGCGCTACCTCTACAACAGGGTCAACAGGATCTACCAGGTGGACCTGTCGAACCTCTATCCTGAGCAGGCCGGCAAGTTCAAGGGATTTGGCGGGAAGGATGGGGATTCCGAAGGGATCAGGTTCCTTTCCGACACTGCCCTGAAGTTCCAGGCGCAGATCCGCCGCATCGTGTCCGGGGATCCGGAAGGGATGGAGTCCGGCATGCTCGACGGCCGTGTCCGCAAGGGTGCCGCGTACTTCAGGGAACAGTTGATCGGGATCGCGGCCGGGGTGGCTCCCCTGCTGCTTGTCGAGATCGACAGCAAGGCTGTGAAGAAGGCTTTCTCCGAGGCTTCCAGGGAGTTTCTCAAAGAGCTGCGTCTCAGGATGGACGCATATTCGTCGATCGCGGAAAACGGGTTTGACCTGAGTGCGTTCCTGAAGATGAAGACAGCATCCGAGCTGTCGGAAGATGTTCCTGTAAGGAAACAGGTCAGGGAGCTTGAGGCAGCTTCAGGCAGAAAGCAG
>JAKSJH010000223.1 GCA_024398315.1 Bacteroidales bacterium | reverse complement strand
GGTGACCGAGCCGGTCTGTCCGTTGTTGAGGACGACCATTCCGGCGCGGGAGTAGAAGTTCGAGATGATGGCCGAGAGGTCGACCGGGAATGCGTCCGCACCAGGGAGCTCCTCCATTCTGTTGGACATCTCTCGGAGGGCCTGGGCCCAGCGGGAGGTGGAATCGGCGAGAAGGAGACATTTCAGACCCATCGCCCTGTAATATTCACAGATGGTCATCGCCGTGTAGACAGAAGCCTCTCGGGCTGCCACAGGCATGTTGGATGTGTTGCAGATGATGGTGGTGCGCTCCATCAGGAAACGTCCGGTGTGCGGGTCCACGAGCTCCGGGAACTCGGTGAATATCTCAACGACCTCGTTGGCGCGCTCTCCGCAGGCTGCCATGACGATAACGTCGGCCTCGCCCTGCTTTGCGATTGCGTGCTGGAGGACGGTCTTGCCGCATCCGAAAGGTCCCGGGATGAATCCTGTCCCGCCTTCAGCGATCGGGTTGAAGGTGTCGAAGATCCTGACTCCGGTCTCCATGATTCTCTGAGGCCTCGGTTTCTCCTTGTAGGCCTTGACGGCGATCTTGACAGGCCATTTCTGGGTCATCGTGACATTGACGTCCTCGCCTTCTGCGTTTGTGAGCACTGCGATTGTGTCATCGATGGTGTATTCACCTTCGGCTGCAACTGACTTGACTGTGTATTCTCCCTTGAAAGAGAAAGGAACCATGATCTTGTGAGGCAGCCAGCCTTCCTTGACTTCTCCGAGCCAGTCAGCTGCGCAGACTTTGTCTCCTGGCTGAGCGATCGGGGTGAACCCCCAGAGCTTCGAGTGGTCCAGAGGGTCGGTGTATTCACCTCTCTTGAGGAACACCGACTCCATGGTGGTCAGATTGTTCTGGAGTCCGTCGTAGACACTGGAAAGCAGGCCCGGCCCGAGGGTGACCTCAAGCATCCTGCCTTCGAATTCCACAGGGTCTCCGTTCTTCAGTCCGCGTGTGCTTTCGAACACCTGGACGGAAGCCTTGTCTCCTGTCACCTTGATGACCTCGGCGAGAAGCGGTGTGCCCGCAAGGGTGATGTAGCAGAGCTCATTCTCCGCCACAGGCCCGTCCACCTGGACAGTCACAAGGTTGGAAACGATTCCTGTTACCTTTCCTGTTGTCTTCATATCTGTTTATTCTTATTTTTCCTATTCTTCCGGTGCCTTGTAGTCAACTCCCGTGAAGGTCCCGCGTATCTCCGCCTCAAGCTTGTCGAACATCTCCTTGCCGGTCTCCGGATCGAGGGAGAGCCATCTGTAGATGATGTGGAGCTTCGCCACGAACGCAAGCACGACGTCGAGATCGAAATAATTGAAGGTCGTGATCTCCTCGATCTTCCTCCACATCAGATCGTCAAGATTCTTCTCCCTTGTGATGAGATCCTCTGCTTCAAGGGCTTCCTGAAGCTTTCCCGCTTCAATGAATTCTCCGTCCCAGATGTTGATGGTGTCCTGGTCGGCCGGCATCCCGAATGCCTTGTTGAGGAATCTCGCCTTTCCGTTCCTCACGCAGAGGTCGAAGGTGAAATAGTTTCTGATGAAACTGTTTCCGTGTCCGAGAGCGTTCCTGTAGAACTCTTCCGTCAGGTTCTCATCCTTGAAGCCGTCCAGAAGGACATCCAGGGTCCGGTTGTCCTCTGCGCCGAGCTGGGTCCTGATCCAGTCAACATAGGAATCGGACGTACCGCCTGCTCCCTTCCAGTCGAGGCTGACTGCAGGGAGGGATGAGATGATGTATTCGTAGTTGTTGCCCATCATTCCCCGAAGAGAATCTTACGTGTGGCTGGTCTGAGATATTCCCCGATGAGATTCTTGAAAGTCTCGTCGGTGAGGCTGACGAAATACGAACCGTCCTTAGGACCGATGTTGAATCCGCCTGCGATCTTCTTGGAGAAAGAAACTGTGATCCCGCCCTTGAGAGCCTTGGAGAGCTCATTCTCGATGTACGGGACCATCTCAGCCTTGAGGCTCTCAGGAAGCACCGCCTGGAGGTCGACTGCGTCCTCGGCGTTGAACTTCTCCGCCACGGTCTTGATGATCTCCTTCACGAAAGAAGCGTCGCAAAGTGATTCCTCAATCTTCTTGTCGGTGAGGAAAGATACCATCAGGTTCTCAATGTCCTTCTTAGTGGCCTGGATGCTCTGCATCGAAGCCATCTTGACATCTCCTTCCATCTTGGTCTTGTAGTCCTCGGCCTGCTTCTGAGCCTCCTGGATGATTGTCTGAGCCTGCTTCCTGGCATCTTCAATCATCGCTGCGGCCTTTTCTCCGGCCTGGGCGAGGAGGGCTTCTCCTTCTGCCTTTCCTTTTGACAGTCCCTCCTTGTAGAGTTTGTCAGTCAGTTCTTGAAGTTTGTTCTCCATTGTCTGATTATGTCTTTTATGTTATTAATATCGTGTACGTTCTAGTTGAGGAAGCTGAGGAGAATACCGGCAGCCACCGCCGAGCCGATCACTCCGGCAACGTTCGGCCCCATCGCATGCATAAGCAGGTGGTTGTCAGGGTCGAACTCTCTGCCGACTATCTCGGACACACGTGCGCTGTCAGGCACTGCTGAGACTCCGGCGTTGCCGATAAGAGGATTGATCTTCCTTCCTTCCTTGAGGAAGAGATTCCAGATCTTCACGAATCCGACACCGCATGCCGTTGCAATGATGAATGAGGTGAGTCCGAGACCGAAGATCTTCAACGAAGTGAAGCTGAGGAACTTGTCGGCCTGAGTGGAGGCACCGACGGTCAGACCTA
>JAKSJH010000222.1 GCA_024398315.1 Bacteroidales bacterium | reverse complement strand
ATTCATTTAAATTCAACGCTTTACCGCTAATATTTCCCTACAATCATACGCCATAGGGGAGTTAATTTTGCATATCCAAATCCATCTGAACTAGATTAAACTCAAAACAATATGGAAACCCGTAAGAAAACCCCAAAATCATTGAATGGTGAGTACAATGCTCCCCAAGTCAAGGTAGTTGTTATCAACCTTAAGGAGACAATTCTCCAAGGCAGTTATACCAACAAGACAATGAAGAAGTATTATTACATTTTTGCGACTCTCGCCGCCCTTTCACTGGCTTCCTGCCAGAAATATGACAATGCCCAGAACGAATCCGGACAGCAGAAGACAGTCATTGACGCCCCCGTCTTCTACGCAAGTTTCGAAGATCAGGACACCAAGGCCGGCTTCACGTATGACTCTTCCAAAAAAGAATACAACCACTACTGGGAAGTCGGTGACATCATCTACATCATCCGCAAGGATGTTACTGACGGATACCCGCTGAAATACTCCTGTACCGACGCAGCCGCCGGCAAGTTCTCCTATGTCTCCGAATATACGGACAGGGGCAAGGTGTATGGCACTCCGGACAAGAACTATGCGGCATACGGAGATTACTACGGTTTCAACGCCAGTTCAAAAATATTTACTTTTCAGCCTGATGGTGAAACTGTAGTTTCCGCCGACAAGAACGGCGCATACGGATATTCCAACCAGATGGTAGCCGCAAGTGAGGACAACAATCTCACCTTCAAGAATACCCACGGCTGGCTGAAACTTCAGCTCAAGGGTACACAGAAGGTGTCATCGATAGATGTCGAGAGCTTCTCAGGCAGTGTTCCGATGACCGGAGAGTATTATGTCACCTATGACGGAACATCAGCTCCAGCAGTGGATGTCTCCGGGATAGAGGAGTCTTGGCGCAGACTCTCGATAAGTGAGCCGTACGCCCAGCTTGGCGAGAGCACAGCCACTGATTTCTACATTGCGCTCACACCGCTTACACTCAACGGTATCAAGGTGACCGTGAATTTCGCCGACGGCACTTCCGATGTCCTGCAGAAGGGTGGAGCAGGAAGCGAGGTGACAATCAAACTCAACAAGGTGACCCCTATGGCCGTGAAGACCGTCGGCAGATCGAGCGTAGACTTGAGCGCGACCGAAACTGCCAACTGCTATATCGTAAATGATGCAGCAACAATCTACAAATTCAAGGCCGACGTAAAGGGTAACTCCAATGAAAGCATAGGAACTCCTGTGAAGGCAGACGTTCTCTGGACAACCCAGATGTCCGACGCGATAACACCATCGAAGAATTCCGTAATCAAGAATGTCGGCTATGTTGATGGCTACGTGTATTTCGAGACGCCTGCCACCTATGTAAAGGGAAACACTGTAATCGCAGCAAGGGACGCAGATAACAACATCCTCTGGAGCTGGCATATCTGGTCTCCAGGCATCAGCGACATTACAACAAACGTGGACGATTTCTCGGCAAAGTCTGCCGGCCTTCAATTCATGAATTACGACCTTGGGGAGGTAGATGGCGCTTATGAACCGTTATTCTATGAGTGGGGAAGAAAAGATCCTTTCATAAGACAGGGATTCAACCTTGTCAACAGTCAGAAAACCTGGCCAGCTGCGGCACTCAGCATTGTTTCAGGCTCCACTACGGTTGAAAACGCAATAGCACATCCTGCTACCTTCTACAAAAATATAACTTGGCAGAAGCCCGTAAACGATCAGCTCTGGAAAGACGATGAGAAGACGATCTATGATCCATGCCCTGCAGGATGGAGGGTTCAAAGCAATGCTGGATTAAAAAAAGTACTGACATATGCCCAATCTGACTCAGGTCCCTACTTCTACTACACTGATTCTTCAGGTAGAATTCCGGGAGGTTCCTACTCCTATCGAATCGGCCTTGGCTCTCTATCTGGCACCTACGATGGAGGTCTCTTTAAATTCTGGCTTTCAGCCGATGGAGGTTCATATTGGACGAGTCTTTGTGAAGGCGAAAACGTGTATTCTCTCGACAGGGTAAAAACCACCTATCAGTTCAGAATGTCCAATATCGCTTTTTCCGGCAGCGGCCACCCTGTACGCTGCATGAGTGACAAATAGCGGCTGGTCACAGATATAACCCTTTTATCGAAACAGACAATCCCTCGCCCACAAATCTGGCGGGGGATTTCTTGTTACCCAAAATCATTCGGGATGATTGCCGACACCCTGATAGTCATCCCTTTGATTTTTCTCAACTCGCGATATTCATTATCTTTGTAAGGGAAAAGACAGAGAAGTGGAAAGAGCCAGAATCATTAGGGAAAAGGAATGCACCCCCGAGAAGCTTCCTGCGGTCGGAATCGCAGGAAAGGTGGTGGAAAGCCTCAGGAGCAATCCATTCCTGGTAGTCACAGCGGCTCCGGGAGCCGGCAAGTCGACATTTCTTCCGGTCGCCATACTGAACGGCCTTGACACTGACGGCAAGGTCCTCCTGCTGGAACCGCGCAGGATAGCCGCCAGACACATTGCGGAAAGGATGGCCTGGCTGCTTGGCGAGCCTGTCGGGAAGACAGTCGGCTACAGGATCCGCTTCGAGAGCAAAGTGTCCGACTGCACAAGGATCGAAGTCCTGACTGAAGGCATACTGACCAGGATGCTGGCGGACGACCCGACCCTAGACGGAGTGGCGGCCGTCATATTCGATGAGTTCCACGAAAGGAGCCTTGTCTGCGACCTAGCCCTGGCTCTGACCAGAGAAACCTGCAGGACCATCCGTCCGGACCTGAGAGTGGTCGTGATGTCGGCCACAGTGGACAGCAGTTCAATCTGTGAACGGCTTGGGGCACCGCTCGTGGAAAGCGAAGGCAGGATGTTCCCCGTCAGGACTGAAT
>JAKSJH010000221.1 GCA_024398315.1 Bacteroidales bacterium | reverse complement strand
AGCAGTCGGAGACATCATAGGTGGCATAGTAGATAGTCTTGCTGTAGGTGGCCTGGGCCGGGTCAAGGACATGGTCACCCACCTTCTTGTGGTTGATCTCCAGCTCATAGAAGCCGAGACCGGCGATGTAGATTCTTGCCTCCTTGACAGGCTTCTTGCCATAGGCCACGGTAGCCTTGTAGTAGAGGACACGGCCCGGCATGCCTGCTGAATATGCAATCCAGCCGCCCCACCAGTCAGACTCGTGGAGAAGGCCCATCTCGAAAGAAGCGGCATCGGACCATTCGGTGACTTTGTCATCTGCGGTCCAGATACGCACCTTCCAGAAATACTTGCAGCGGCTCTGGAGCTCAGCGCCGCCATAGACGATACCGGTGAACTGGGAGGATGTCACCTTGCCGCTGTCCCAGAGGTCCGCTTCTCCGTTGTCGAGTTTCTCCAGCGAGGAGGACACCAGAATCTGATAGGCGGTCTGGACAGTGTTGTTGACATTGGATTCGATCTTCCAGCTCAGCATAGGCTGGGTCTGGTCGACTCCGATAGGCTCGCTGTGGTAGTTGCATCTGAGATCGTATGGTTTGATCACAGCAACAGTCTTAGCGTCAAGGGCATAGCTTCCCGCCAGTAAAAGTACGACGGCCGAAAGCAATGTGGCGAAGATGCTCTTCTTCATATTCATTGATTATTATGTGTTGTTACTTTCTGTAGATTTCAGGAGTGTCGGCAAGGGTGCGCTCGAACATTGCCAGACCTCCTTTCCAGTTTGGATGATGGTAGACATCCCAGTTGAGTTCCTTGACAAGGTCTTCATGGAACATCATGGACTTGTCGACTTCCTTTCCGTCACCGTTGAGAGAGGTCGCGGCATCGAAGAGACAGCCGCTGATCCCCTGGTCGGCGCGGACCTTGGCGACAATCTCGTTGACAGGGACCTGGGTGCCGCTCTCGTTGCAAGGGATGTTGTTCAGGACAGGGATCCTGCCCTGGGACTTGATGTACTGCACAAGTTCGGTGAGGTTCTCGTAGGTGTTGCCGCCGTTGGTGCCGATCGTCACCATGACGTACTTGGACTTGATGTACGGGAGTTCGTTCTTGATGTAGACCAGGACTTCATTGATTGTGCAGCCTCCGCGTCCGCTGGACATGGCGCTGCCGCCCTCATGGGCGATGATCCTCTGGGTCCAGGCATCTCTGAAAACAGATGCAGGGAAATAGCCCTCCGGCTGAGTGATGGAGTCACCGTAGATGAGCAGACGGACCTTCTTCTTGAGAGCCAGGACCGTGATCCTGCTCACAACAGCCGAAGTGCCTTCGGAAAGCCTGAACCAGTAGTGGTCCCACTGCATTCCGACAGAGAATCCGTCCTGGAGCTTGCCGCTGTTGCAGCCTCCCTGTCCGTCATTGACAGCACTGACCTCGACCACGTTCTTCCCGGACACTTCCTTGACCCTGACCACAGCCTTGTTGTAGATGTGGTAGATCTCGACGATGTAGTCCCTGTCCCCTTCCAGGAAAGGAGCGGAAACCTCCGTCGCCGGGCTGGTCATGATGGAGACCTTCTTTCCCGGGACATCCATGAAGACGTTGAAGTCGCCCAGGCTGCTGCGGAAATGAAGGACAGCATCGGATGAAGGTCTCACGCGGTAGCGGACCATCCTTTCGGCAAGAGCATAGTACCTGTCGAGTCTGACGCACTCCCCGCCTGCCTTGAGCACAAGTCCCTTGTCTGAATATTCAGAAGTCGGGGACAGCAGCAGGTCCGCAGGGCGCTGGCCTTTGTCAAGGCGGGCGTCTAACATGACACCGGCCTTTGAATCAAGCCTTTCCAACTTCGAAGATGCTTCCACCGGGACGGCAGAAGCAAGTATGGAAAGGACAATGAATATCCTTGAGAGTCTCATTGCAATGAGTGTTTTTTTGTGATTATGCCTTCTGAACCTTGTTGAGGAAGCACTGGATGGTGTTCTCCATCAGGCAGCAGATGGTCATAGGACCGACACCGCCAGGGACTGGAGTAATCACCGAAGCCTTCGGCTCGACAGATGCGAAATCGACATCTCCGCAGAGAGCGCCGTTCTCGTCACGGTCCATTCCCACATCGATGACGGCCGCTCCTTCCTTGACCATGTCTCCGGTCACGAACTTGGCCTTGCCGATGGCGACGATGAGGATGTCGGCCTGACGGGTCATCTCAGCGAGATTGGAAGTACGTGAGTGACAGATCGATACAGTTGCATTCCTATCGAGGAGGAGCTTGGCTGCCGGAAGACCGACGATCTGGCTGCGGCCGATGACGACAGCGTTCTTGCCGGCGATTTCAACACCTGCGGCATCGAGGAGCCTGATGCATCCCTTAGGAGTGCAAGGAACCACGCATGATGAGTTCGGTTTCTTCTGCCAGAGAGCGGCAGTGTTGAGAGGATGGAAGCCGTCCACGTCCTTTTCCTTGGCGATGGCCTCGATGACCTTCACCTCGCTTATGTGCTTTGGAACAGGAAGCTGGACAAGGATTCCGTCGACGGACTCGTCCTTGTTGAGCCTGTCTATGGTGGCGAGGAGCTCCTCCTCGGTGGTGTCGGCGCTCATCCGCAGGGTGGTGTTGTCGATTCCGACCACTTCGCAGGCCTTCGCCTTGTTCCTGACATAAGTCTGGCTTGCAGGATCCTCACCCACAAGGATGACTGTGAGCTGAGGAGCCCTTCCGTACTTGGCAGGGAATGTGGCGACCTGCTCCGCCATGTCGGTCTTAAGCTTGGCCGCAAGATCTTTTCGGTTTTTTATTTCGATTGTATGTATTTTTCAGTTTCGTTTAATTGTTCTTCCATTGCTTGATATGTCTTCAATTCCTCTTTGATTAAATTATTATCATTACTCAAAAATTGATTTGATTTTTTCAATTCGTTGTTTTCTTTTAAAATCATATCATACTTGTCTTGATAATCTTTGAGATTGTTATTATCAATGCTTAATTGATTTAATTTCACGCCCAAATCTGTCACTGACTGGGCTAAAATTATGTTATCATTTTCCATT
>JAKSJH010000220.1 GCA_024398315.1 Bacteroidales bacterium | reverse complement strand
GACTCTGCTCCCGGATCGGTGACCCAGATAAAAGAGGTGGCAGCCATCCTTCTGCGCTTCGCCAAGGAGACCGGCACTCCGGTCATCCTCATCGGCCACATCACCAAGGACGGATTCATCGCCGGCCCTAAGATTCTCGAGCACATCGTCGATGTCGTCCTCCAGTTCGAGGGGGACAACCGCGGCTCCTACAGAATCCTCCGGAGCATCAAGAACCGTTTCGGGTCGACTTCGGAACTGGCAGTCTTCGAGATGACCGGCAAGGGTCTCCGCCCTGTCTCCAATCCTTCCGAACTACTGATTCCGATGCACGAGGACGGCCTCAGCGGAACTGCAACCGCTGCCATGCTCGACGGAACCCGTCCGTTCCTCTTCGAAGTCCAGGCCCTGGTCAGCTCAGCCGCATACGGGACCGCCCAGCGCTCCGCCACCGGATTCGATGTCAGGCGCCTGAACATGCTCCTGGCTGTCCTGGAGCGCCGTGCAGGCTTCAAACTGGCCCAGAAGGACGTGTTCCTGAATATGGCGGGAGGTCTCAAGGTGACCGATCCTGCCTGCGACCTGGCGGTGATCTGTGCAGTGCTCTCGTCCAACTTCGACTTCGCCATTCCTCAGGGATGCTGCTTCGCCGGAGAAATCGGCCTCAGCGGAGAGGTACGTCCAGTCTCCCAGCTCGACCGACGTGTCGGAGAAGCCGCCCGCCTGGGCTTCACGAAGATGTTCGTCTCCTCCTATGCGACGCTGGAGGTCAAGACTCCCGGCATCGAAGTCGTGAAGGTCTCCGACGTCCCGGCCCTTGTCCGCGCCCTCTTCAAATAGCAACATCAAGAGAAACACACCATAACCTATGAAACGTAACATCTTATTTATCATTGCAATCGCTCTGACGGCCATGACCATCACCGCATTCTCGTCCAGGCCTGAAACGACCGGCGCCATGACTGCCGAAGGCGGCAGGCCCGGCAAGGCGGGCGGCAAGTACATCGACGTGACCGGCACCTGGGAAGGCAAGACATACAAGCTTTCCGAATATGTCGGCAAGGGCCAGTACGTCCTCGTGGACTTCTGGGCTTCCTGGTGCGGCCCGTGCAGGGGAGAGATCCCATATCTGCGCAAGGCCAACCTCAAATACGGCGGCAAAGGCCTGAAAGTCGTAGGAATAGCTGTCTGGGACGACCCGGCCGACACGAAGAAGGCTGTCTCAGCCCTTGACATCAACTACCAGGTCTTCAGTGACATCAATGACGCCGCAGTCAAAGCCTATGGCATAAGGGGCATCCCGAAGATAATCCTGATCGGTCCCGACGGGACAATCCTTGCCGAGGAACTCAGAGGCGAAGGCATCGAAAGAGCCTTGAAGGCCTGCGGTCTCGACGCAGAGAAATGATGCCGGTGACTGCCGGCCGAGCATATTCAATCGAGCATATTTAAAGAAACATATTCAGAAATGAAAAGAATCCTTGCTGCACTGATGCTGGTCCTCGCATGCGGTTTCATGCATGCCCAGAATGAAAACATCGGCATAATCCATGGCCCTTATCTCCAGAACGTCAATTCGGATGAAGTCACCATCGTGTGGGTCTCCAATCTCCCTTCGCTAGGATGGGTGGAACTGGCTCCGGACGACGGCACCCACTTCTACGGGAAGGAACGCCCGAAGTTCTATGACAGCAGGCATGGGATCAAGAACCAGGGGCGCATCCACAGGGTACGCATCAAGGGACTTGACCCCGGCACAACTTACAGATACAGAGTTTATTCCACCCAGATAAAGGAACATGTCGGACACATCATCAACTACGGACCGACCGTTGCCACCGATGTCTACAGGAAGGCTCCGCTCAAGTTCAGGACCCTGGACCGGGAGCAGAAGGAGGTCTCATTCGCGATGATCAATGACATCCACGGCGACGCCGGCAGGATGGAATCCCTCCTCAAGCTCTGCGACATGGACAAGACCGACATGGTGCTGTTCGTGGGCGACATGGTCTCTCAGTTCAACAATGAGGGACAGATATTCGACGGCTTCATGGACAAGGCGGTCGAGATGTTCGCATCCGAGAAGCCTATGTTCTACACCAGAGGCAACCACGAGACCCGCGGTGAGATTGCCTACGATTTCCAGGACTATTTCTCACCTTCCCAGGACCACATCTACTACATGTTCCGCCAGGGGCCTGTCTGCTTCGTTGCGCTCGACTGCGGCGAGGACAAGCCTGATTCCGACATTGAATATTCAGGAGCCAACGTCTATTCCGAGTACCGCACCGAGCAGGCCGAGTGGCTCAAGGAAATCATTCAGACAGAGGAGTTCAAGTCAGCCCCGTTCAAGATCGTCACCTGCCACATGCCACCTATGGGAGGATGGTTCGGACCGGAGGAGATAAAGCAGAAGTTCATCCCGATCCTCAATGAGGCCGGTGTCGATGTGATGCTCTGCGGCCACACCCACAGGCATTCATTCCACAAGGCAGGCGAACTCGCCGACTTCCCGGTCATGGTCAATGCCGCTGATAATGTCCTCAAGTGCAGCGTCTCCGGCGAAAGGCTCGAGATTCAGACTGTGGACATGGACGGCAAGGTCACCGGCACCCTGTCGCTCAAGAAATGATTTCATTTGCTGGAAAACAGTAATTTGACTATATTTGTAATTGCATAGGCTGTTTGGCCTGTGAATCAAATTTTGACAATATGAATCTTAGAGACATCAAGAAAGACATCGAGTATGTCATCGGAGCATTCATCGACGATTGCTCGCTTTTCAGCTGTGTGAACAAAGCCAGTGACGAAGAGGCTCTCGCAGGCCTCCTCGAAGAAGCAGTGGACCTGTACAACGATCTCAGGGACAAGGTCAATGAGAAAGTTGAAGGCCCTAAGGCGGCCCATTTCGCCGCAATCCGCAAGGAACTCCTTGAAAAGACCAACGCCCTCTACGAGAAACTCAGCGCGATGGTCAAGGCTGCCAAGTAGGCGGGCGCTCCACAGAGACTGAAAAGGAACAAAATCCTGCAGAATCAACTTGGAGGGCTCGTCGGAGTCCTCCTTTTTTACAGCCATCCCCGAAAGGCTCAAAGCAAAACGAACTATAACACAAAAGAAAGATGAAAGCAGCAATCGTAGGCGCCAGCGGTGCGGTCGGTCA